>QQUD01001049.1 GCA_008501785.1 Chloroflexota bacterium | reverse complement strand
GGAATGCCGTCTTTTTCTAATGTGCGTGCGCCGAAACCGACGATACGGCCGTTTCCATCCCGAATCGGAATCATCAACCGGTTGCGGAACCGATCATACCGCGTACCGCGATCAACATTCTCGGTGAGCAACCCCACATCGAGTAAATCCTGGTCTGTGTACCCCTGAGATGTGAAATGTGTACGGCACGCATCCCACGAATTAAGCGCAAAACCCAGGCTAAACGCGGAGATGGTTTCTTCGTTTAAACTACGACGTCCAATGTATTGACGGGCTATTTCGCCTTGTGGTGCGTGCAAATAAAGCTGATGGAAGTAATCGGCCGCCGACGCCATTAAATCTGCTAGTTTGTCTTCTCGTACGCGACGTTTTTTATCACCTGGCTTATCGGGTTTTAGCTCTACCCCAGCTTTTTCGGCCAGGTTTTTCAGGGCCTCTTTGAAATCCCACCCTTCTTTTTTCATGACGTAGGAAAAAACGTCGCCACCTTCGGCACAAGCGCCAAAGCAGTGCCAGGTTTGGGTTTCAGGGAAGATGTAAAATGCGGGGGTACGAGAATTTTGATGGAAGGGACAAAAGCCGGAGTAGGATCGCCCTGATTTGCGCAATGAGACGGACTCAGAGACGATGTCTATAATATCTAGTCGGCTTTTAATTTCCTGCGTTACACTCATCAGTTATTAGGCTTCGCTCTTGCAAAAAAAGGAGACTTTCCTACACAACAATTCTGGAAACTCCTCAGCGTAGGAGCGCAAGCCAGATTATACCCTACACCTTACAAATGTTCTAAATATTGGGGTGGCAAATTGGGAGTATTCACGAACAGTTTATGTTGTTTGAATGTGGGAGCTTTTAGTGGTCAGCTATCAGCAGTCAGCTATCAGCATTTTGTGGTGAGGGGATGGTTGTGGGGGAAACGGCCATTTTCCAGAAACCTTCTCCATTCCTGATGAGCCTAAGTGGAAAACGGCCGTCTAATGTCTGTTGGATATTATTTTACCAAGCTGTACTTGGGCGATTCTCTTGACAAATTTCTTTCAACTCTTCGATACGTTGATGACGTTCGCAATACTCAATCAATTCTCTTGCGAAAGAATCCAGCTTGCTTGAAAAATTTTCGTGCTTAATATGCATTTCAAAAGCAACCATCCGAAGTTCTTCTGTGTTGAAGTGATCGATAAGGTTTTGATGGAATCTTCTTCGATTTTCGCTGGCTAACGTAACTTCTACTTGAAGGATGTCCTGTTTAAGTATCTGGTTCACAAATTCTATATCAAACTGTGAGCCAATGGGGTCGAATTTACTGTAATTAGCAAATTGTAGTTTTGTGGTTCCATTGGGAAGTTGACGTGCTAAAATAAAGCCGCGTTTGTGAAGTGTTCCACCTAAAGTTACTTCCCATCTACCCATGTTTTCTGGATAATCAGAAGGTGTACGTTCCCCTTGTAAAAAGATGCTATCCTCTCTATATTGAGGCTGTAGTTGGTAAATCTCGTGCATTAAAGCTTGGAAATCTTTCAATGAACCAGGTAGATATTCTTCCCTAAAAATGTTGAATTTATACAAACCGCCCTCCAATTCCTTCTGAACCGAATATTTATTGAGAGTATCAGATTGATTTATAGCACGGATATCTTCATCTAGCTTAAGTCGAGTAGTAGCTACTCGCTCGTTTAACAATGCTAACTCAGCCTGCAACTTGGCGATTTCTGCTTCTATGTCTTCTATTTCCATCAAAATATGAGGAGGAGTTGTTAGGCCAAAGCTTGCTCGTTGTTCTCTAAGCTTTTGTAAACGGCGCTGATATTGAGTTACCAATTGTTTTATATCATCTTGACGTGACATGGTAATTTCCTGAAGTTTATGGAGAGGGCTTTGCTCATATTAAAACTCACATCTTTAAGATTGATCTACTTTCGATATTCATCTCAATACAAATTTATATATAGTCTTGTAGTTACCCTAAATTACATTATATATTTTCTTTCTGCTTTTCGGGGAGGGGCAAACTCAAGCAAGTGACCTCCATCCTCCCATATATAACCAGAAAAGCACTCCGTAAATTAATATCGAAAATATAAGGGATCCCGCAATGTTGGATATGTTTTGTTGTTCATCGGTTATTCCTTCTGCAAACGATCTACCAAAAAAGGCAAATATTATATACAGAAAGGGCATACCAAACACGAATAATATGCAGCCCTGAGCAGTTATTGCGGCTACTACAGATGAATAAATCCACAAATAGATCCCCATTCCTATTCCAATAATGCCGATGCTGATTAAGGCTCCGTCCATACCAGTGGGTGACAGATAAGCAAATTCCCAGCTTATTCCAAGGGCTATGAAGTGAAAAACAGATATGGTTAACACTACAAAAGGATTGATTTGAATAAACATAAGCGTCAAGGGTGGCAATATCCAAGATGCCAAACCAAGCGTGAGTGCAAATAAGAGAAAAGGAATATCTCGAAGCTGTAGATTTTGATCAGGGTTGTAATTGGGTGAGTCTGAAGGGTTGTGAATCATTATTATAAATGTAAAAAGGCATCCACTAAAAACAACTATAAGATACAACCATGGAAAGATATCCCAAATTAATTGATTTAACGGAATTTTTGCGAGTATGACAATCGGTGCAACCTGTTCAAATTCAGGCGGTAGCACTGAACGGAGTTCATCCCAGGGAGGCATTCGGTTTAACAGAAATGATAGCGCTACGATCAAAAAAGGCAGCCAAATCAGAAAGCTAATTCCAAAGCAAGGTAAGTATTGTTCCAAGATAACTTGATGCCATTTTTCTCTTTCCTCAACCATAGTAATAATCCGGAACGAGTATTCCGCTGGTGTTGAGAGTGCGATTCTGAGTAAATATGTGCAATTTGAGCATATACAATTATTCTAACCTCGTAACTCAAAAATCTCCAGAGTGCAGTCAGGAAGTGTTAGATAATTCTGTTTTTTTTAATTCTTAACACCATAGCCATTATCTGTTGTGCTGACCATGATAATTTACCATGATCAGAAATAATGACACTCTGTCTTTCACATACATCTAGCACAATTTTTCTGGCGATAAATTGAAGTTTCAATTCATCTATGCCTAATCTTTGTTCATGCCAATATGATATATCTCCTTCAACATATCTGAGGTGAGGATTTGTATTAGTAGCTTTCAATAATCCGAACTCTTGCGTCAATTGCTTAACCTGTTTTCTGCTAAGCATGTCATTTTTTACTGACCCACTGAGAAATCTAGTTATTTGTTCTTGGACACCCTCTGCATATATTATGATTTGTTGATTATCTATGGTTATTGTAATGCTATCTTCATTATCTAAGTTAATTTTGTTTAGCTCTTCTTTTAGCTTCTCAATCTCAGACTCTATATCCTCAATTTCCAATAAAATCTCTGGTGGAGTGCTTATTCCCTGCAGAGCCTTATTTTCTTTGAGAATTTGTAGACGGCGACGGTAATTTTTGATTAACTTCCTACAATCATCTTGATGATGAGGCATAAAAAACTTCCTGAAAAACTAAACTGCATATTACAGTGAACATCTTAAATCCTGAGACGTTACTTATTCTAATTATAGATGCCGTCTAACGATTTAGGATTCATGCGGCGCGGACAAAAGGAATCTGTAAAAAATTGAGCGTAAGCCGCCGCATAATGGCATTTTGCAAATGCCTTGGTTGGACTAAACCGGACCGGAGCAAAACCCTTACCTTTATTTTTGGAATCTAAGCCGTAAGAATTGGTTTGCAAAATCGCCACCAGCCACGAATTCGCTACGATTTTAACATGTTTAAAGAGAAGAGGTTACTCACATTACTGTCAGTTGGTGGTGTCAAAATGGCTAACAAGCAAAACCAAGCAAGCGTACCTCACAGAACAAGCGATTCAATCAAATTGGTAGTGGAATACACAAAGTAAGCACGCATGTCGGAGCCAGCGTTGATCGCTTTTTCGAGTTCGGCCAAGTAGTATTTGAGGTATTCGATGCGGTGGTTGTTGGGAAAACGGCCGTTTTCCCAACTTTCTTCATCCATAACACAATGGATAATTCCTAGGGTCCGTTCGCAAATAACTTTGGACTTTGCAGATTGGTCCAATCTCAGAGATTGGACCAATCTTACCAGGTTAAAAACGAACGGACCCCTAGATCATTGTCAAACCTGTTTCACGCCAGATCGAGTTCATCTTTCATGAGAAGGTCGATAGAGACATCAAAATAGCGAGCAATTTTGAGGATCATGATTGCGTTTGGGATGGATTTTCCTTTTTCTAGCTGAGAAACATATGTGTGATGGACTTCAAGCTTGTCGCCAAGCACTCTTAGCGTTAATCCTCGGCTTTGACGTAGCATGTGCAGCTTTTCCCCAAATCGTTTCATAGTTGCCTTTAGTTTGACATTCATCAAACATTATGCTATTATTTTGGAGAGTTATCACTCTCCAATCTTATTATTAACAAAGATACAAAACAAGTTAACTATCATCCCCTAAGAACTCAACTTATCAACATTTTTTCGGAGCAGATAAAGTCGCGTTTACAAAACAAACTAATCCACCACCAACATCAAGCGTTGGAATAGTGTCATGAGTGAATCAATTGTATCAAATTTCAAACCAAGCAAGAATTATTACACTGAGCCAATCTCTACACCAAGTGCTGAGGGAATTGCTTACGCCTTTCTCCGGCACACGGGCTATGTTCTGGATGAACTATCTGCTCAAGGGCTGGTGATTTGGTTGGATGACAATGATTGCTGGCAGTGGTATTGGCGAGGAACAGACCTCAAATCAACACAAGGCTTTTGGGCGATGGGTGAGGCGGTGGTGGATGGGGTAAACGGCCGTTTTCCCCAAACCTTCACTATCTCTGATTAAATAGATGTAATTTGGCACGGTCAGAAAACCCGGCGGAAGCGGGGCAATATAAAAGTCCACCAGACGAGTATCTCTACAATCAACGCTTTACAAAACTTTCTCAATTAATGCTTTATAATCCAAACCCGTAACATATTCAGTTTGATTTAGTAATATTTCTTTTGCAAGCATAATATTCTGTTTTTGCGCCTTTTCATGTTTAGTTTTATCACTGTATTCATCCATTTCAGCGACATGGGAAGATCCTGTTGT
>QQUD01000746.1 GCA_008501785.1 Chloroflexota bacterium | reverse complement strand
GCGCAATCACATCATACGTTGCACATATCTCGTGCCAGATGATTTGCATGGTTTGCAGCAGTTCGTCTTCGGAAGAAACGGCCGTTTCCTCCCTTCCTTCCCCCACCCTCGCCGCTTCCACCACTTTCGGCGGTGGTGGTCGCCTCTCGGTAATATCCTCCTGTCTTTCAACCTGAAAGATGCGGTCTCCCTTCCGCTTTCCTGTTCACAGCAGTTCTTTTTCACGCAGCAGTGGTCGCGGATCGACGAGGTTTTTGTGCAAAACGGCCGTTTTCTCCGGCAGCCCCAGCGCAATTGCCAATAACTGCGTAAAGTACATAATCGGCATCGGCGCATCCAAATTCATTTGCGCCTGTCTCGCATCCAAATTCATGTGACACAGCGGGCAAGCCACCGCAATCACATCCGCCTCCACTTCACGCGCATGGCGAATCAAGTCGCTGCTCAACGACAGCACAATATCTGGTCGTGTCAGTGAATGAGCAGCCCCACAGCACTGCGTTTTGTACGACCAATCTTGAACGTTAGCGCCAGCAGCAGCCAACAGTTCATCCATATCTGTTGGGTTTTCAGGATGCTCTGCTTCTGTCACCTGCGGCGGACGCGTCAATAAACAACCATAATAAGTAACCACATTGAGCGCATCCAAAGGCTTCTCGATACGCTTTGCAATCTCCTCCGTACCGACGTGCTTATGAATTGTCTCAGTCAGCGTGCTCACCCGCACCGAATCTTGATATGCATACCCGTTTGCCGCATCGACATCTGCTTTGTGCTGCGCATCGTGGCGCATTTCGTATTGAGCCGCTTTGTGCCGGTTAAAGCAGGCAGCGCAAGGCATCGTCACTTCTTTGAAGCCGCTTTGTTCAATCAAGGCCAGGTTTTCCATGGGCAAATGGGTAGCCCGTTCGGGGTCCAGCTTGTGCGCGGCAGAACTGCCACAGCAGACCCATCCTTTTGGTTCGATGAGCTGGAGACCGAGGGTGGTGGAAACGGCCGTTGCCGACTCATTAAACTCCACCGCCGTCGAATGCAAAGAGCATCCCGGATAATAAGCCACCGCTTTCGACGCACCCGCCACCCGCTTCACTTTGCGTGGGGGTCGCCCCAGTTTTGGCATAATTGCCACTTTTCGCTTCTTCAGCATCCCGGTAAACAATTCTCTATCTTCCAGCAGGCTGCTTGGATGGCGCAGCATATACTCAGCCATCAATCCCGGCTCATACGCCCGCCCCCACAACCGCACCTCACGCATAAACGCCTTGTTAAAATCATCCACTTGCGGTACTGGCGACGGAAGTCCACGCTCAACAGCTTCCCGTGTCAAAAACTCCATGATGCCATTAATATCCAGATTTTGTGGACAGCGCGTCGTACAAGTCTGGCAAGCCGCACACAGCCACGGCGTTTGCGACGCCAGCGCAATATCCTCTTGCCCTAACTGCACCGCCCGCATAATCTGATTCGGCTGCCAATCAAAAAACGCCCCCACCGGGCAGCCGCTGCTGCATTTGACACACTGGTAGCAAAGATACACATTTTGCCCCAATTTCTCCTGCACCCGCTGCGCCAAATCATTCCGGATCGACATCGGCTCATTTTGTTCGTTCATAGCTCATATCCTAATTCATCTTCCCGGAAGCTGAATAAAAGTTGTTCCCAAGTTATGGTTTACAGCTTCCGGGAAGATTCGCCGCCACTTCACAATTCACAATTCATTATTCACAATTCATTATTTCTTCATTGAGTAATCTAAATTGAACTCACCTTATGCAACTGCTTCCGCCACCACCGGCCTCGGATACAACCCCGCCCCCTCCACAATCGGCTTCATTGCCTCCTCCCACTCAATCGCCATCACATGCACCCCGGCAACACCTTCAATCTCGCGTAACTGCTGCACCAATTCAACACAAATCTGAATCCCTTCCGCCTTCCACGCTTTAGATCGGGCAATTTTATCTTCCCTAGTTAGCTCATCCTTCTTCTTGCCTGCCCAGGGCTTGCTCGCTGCCGCCATGCGTTTAATCAATTCGTCAGGAACCAGAATGCCGGGGACTTTGTTTTTCATATAACGCGCCATGCCTGGGCTTTTCAGTGGCCCTACACCTGCCAAGATGTACGTTTGTTTATGCAAGCCTAATTCACGCACCTTAGCCATATATTTTTCAAAAGCAGGCACGTCATACACCAACTGCGTCTGAATGAAATTGGCACCCGCTTTTACCTTTTTGGCTAACCGATACGGCCGAAAATCAATCGGGTCCGCAAATGGAGCCGCCGCCGCACCAACAAAAAATCGCGCTTCCTGCCCTTTAAACTTATCGCCGCACTGGAAAATATGTTCATCACGAATATCGGCCACCATATGCACCAGTTGCAATGAATCCATGTCAAACACATTTTTAGCGTTGGGGTGATTGCCAAAGTTTTGATGATCGCCAGTTAAGCAGAGCAAATTGCGCATTCCAAGTGCGTACGCACCGAGCAAATCAGCCTGAATTGCCAGCCGATTGCGGTCTCGACACGTCATTTGAATCACCGGCTCCAACCCTTCCTGCACCACAATCGTACCCGCACCAATGCTAGACATGCGTACAATCGCCGTCTGGTTGTCGGTGATATTCACCGCATCACAATACCCCTTAAGCAGTGTCGTCTTTTTGCGAATCACCTCACCGTCGGCACTTTGCGGCGGTCCCAACTCACCCGTCACCGCGAAATGCCCCGCCCGCAGCACCCGCTCCAGATTCGATCCGGCGAGGTATCCATTTTGATGAGTAACGTCTGTCATCGTTTGCTCCTTTATTAGTCAGATAGTCTTGGAGTCGTTAGTCGAGTAGTCTTGTAGTCCATAGTTCCATGACTATCGACTACCCGACTACTTGACTAAGGACTATCTTCTACCAACCGCAAATCCTGCCGCACAATCTTGCGCGGACCGCCGTCACGAGAGGATTTCCAGTTTTTCGGTGGTTGTAGTTCTAGGATGGTGTCTAGCTTGTCCATGCTGCTGAGGCGGTCGTAAATGAGCTGCCAGGCGCATGAAACGTCAGGATCGATTTCACAGTGGCCTGCTTCTGAACCACCGCAAGGTCCGTTAAGCAATGATTTGGAGCAGCGAGCGATGGGACAAATCCCACCGGTCAAGCCAAGCACACAGTCACCACACGCTGCGCACCGCTCTACCCAAACACCCTGTTCTGTCGGCAAGCCCAGGAAACTGGTGTTCAGCCCTGGCACCACCCACGCATTGGGGAAATGTTCGGCGATGGCCTGAACGCCAATGCCACAGCCTAACGAAAGCACTATATCCGCATCGGCAATTTGGTCTGAAATTTGATCCAAGTATTCCCATTCGCATTGGCGCTGCACGGTGACATCGGTAACTGCCTGCCCATTGCCATCAAGCTTGGTGGACATGCGCAAAGAGGAGGCGGTGATGGCTGCTTCTCTAGCACCGCCAGCAAAACAAACGGTAACGCATGTACCGCATCCCACAACTAACACCTTTTCGGCATTAGCTACCAGGGTTTTGATTTCGTCTAGTGGTTTTTGTTCGGCAATAATCATAGGTTATCCTCCGAGGTGATTCGGTCAGCAGACCGGTCACAGCGAATCGGAGTGGAGGCTTTAACCGGAACGTTCCGGCTAAAGCCTCCACTCCAGGGAAAGTAGGTTCAGAATTCATCAATATTCATTTTTAAGGGAAGCACCAGGACTGCTACATCGCGGGTCTCGCCATTGGGCAGCATGAAGTAATCTTCAAAAGTGCAGCGCAGTTGGAATCCCAACGATTGAAAGGCTTTGATAACTTTCGATTGGTCGGCTACCACTTCGGCAACCAACATATGCAAATCTTGCTTACGAGCCAACTCGATGAGCGTGTTTAACATTTTTGTGCCCAATCCACGCCGTCGAAAATCTTGCGCGAGAAAGATGCGAACTTTGGCCATGTGCCGAGCCGGGCCTTTTTGGAGATGCAAACTGGCTTGTCCGACTGCACGTTCATTGACAAGCGCCATCAATGGCAACACACGTTTAAAATCTAAATGGTCGCACCACTCTTGAATCGTAGTTGGGTCGCGCACATTGTCGTGCAAATAGCGCAAATCTTCGTCGCTAATGGGGCTGAATAGGTTGATGAGGGCTTGTTCATCATCTGGTGTCATGGGTCGCAGCAAGATGTTGACGCCGTCTTTGAGTGTGACAATTTGTCGATACGTTGTGATTTGAGTTGCAAGCATTTGTTTTATTCCTCAATTTGTAACTTTTCAGGTGCGACGCACTTAGGAAAGTGCGTTGCACCTCTTAATTCAATGGACTGCGGCCCAGGTCCGTGATTTGTGCAGTCATTTGTGTGGCCGCTTCGGTAAACTGACCAGCCATCGCGGATGAGATATTGAACATGCGGACCCGTTCTGGTTCCAGACCTATCTGAGCTAACAATTCTTGTGTGCGTGCTACGCGCCGTTTGGCATTGGTATTACCTTCCAGGTAATGACAGTCACCAGGCAGTCAACCGGCGACCATGACGCCATCGACGCCGCTTTCGAAGGCGTGCAGCGCCAGCAGCACATCGAGTTTGCCGGTACAGGGCAGCTCGACCACTTTGATGTCCGGTGGATACTGCAGGCGCAGCCCACCGGCCAGATCAGCAGCAGCATAGGCGCAATGTTCACAACAGTAGGCGATGATTTGGAATGAGTCGGTCATTAAATCTCCAAAATTTCTACCAGCGGGACGAAGCCTGCTGGCGGGTTTACAAGTGCATCAACTTTGGCGGTGAGTTGGGCGTCGGTGTAGTGCATAAGCTGGATGGCGCGGGCGGGGCATTCGGATACGCAGTTGCCACAGCCTTGGCAAACGGCCGTTTCCACATACGCCGCTCCCATAATGCCACCCACCCCCGTCAGGTTCGGCTTGATTGCCGGGACATCAAACGGACAAATACGCACGCAGGTGAGACAGCCGGTGCAAAGCGATTCATCCACAACTGCGACCCGACCTCCTGCTGTTATCGTCTCCTTGCTCAAAACCCTTGCGGCGCGTGCGGCAGCAGCTTGCGCTTGAATCATCGTCTCATCCAGCAGCTTGGGATAGTGGGCCATGCCTGCCATGAAGACCCCTTCAGTGTTGAAATCGACAGGACGCAGCTTGACGTGTGCTTCCTGG
>QQUD01000566.1 GCA_008501785.1 Chloroflexota bacterium | reverse complement strand
GGTCGGCTTTGAAAAATATCCGGTGAATGGGATAAGCTGGTATGGTGCATCTGCCTACGGCCAATGGGTTGGTGCTCGTCTGCCAACGGAGGCAGAATGGGCTTTTGCTGCACGCGGCGAAGATAATTTCCTTTATCCCTGGGGCAACACGGTTCCCAATGAACAATTTGCCATTTTTGGGCTGGAATCACCAACATCGGGAACAAATATCAACAATATTATTCGCCAATTTGTAACTGTGACCGGGCTGCCAAACGGCCGTTCCCAATTCGGCAACTATGGCCTATCCGGCAACGTGATGGAATGGGTACAAGATTGGTACACACCCGATGCATACACCTCGCACCCAGACGGCTCCGTCAACGAAGATGACACAACCGGCCTCAAAGTGCTGCGCGGCGGCTCACTCGTCACCTCCGCCAACGACATCCGCACCTACATCCGCACCGGACTCAGCCCCGAAATGACCAGTTCCGTCGGCGAATTTGAATATTTGGATGTGGGGTTCCGCTGTGCGGCAGATGGGGAATAGCAAGAGCAAGAGCTAGAGGAAGAAATTATCCTCTAGCTCTTGCTCTCCCTTCACGTGTAACCTTTCGCTCGTGAACTGCAACTACTAACTAGAGATGACGAACCCAACTGATGCTGTGCTAGTGCAGAATAGCCTTAATGGTGATAAGACGGCGTTTTCGCTGCTGGTGACGCGCCATTTGCCGCGTGTGCGGCGAGTGCTGCTGGCAACGGTGCGCCATGCTGCCGATGTCGATGATTTGCTGCAAGAGACGTTTTTGCAAGCATATCTCAGTCTGGATAAGCTGCGCGATCCGGCCCGATTTCGGGCGTGGACGTGTGGCATTGGTTTAAATCTGGCACGGATGCAGCACCGGGCGCTGCCGAAGGGATTGGTGTCGTGGGAGATGGTGGAGACATGGGAAACGGCCGTTTCCGACCCCAAACCCACCCCCGAACAACTCACCGAGAAGCAGTTCACCCTCGCCCGTTTGCAGCAAGCGATTGCCGATTTGCCGCCAGCAGAGCGGGAAGCGCTGCTGCTAGTTTATCAGGATGGATTGACGCATCGGGAAACGGCCGTTCAACTCAACGCCTCCATCAGTGCCATCAAAGTGCGTGTGCATCGGGGTCGTCGCCGCTTACGAGACAAGTTGCAGCCGGAATGGGGTGATGTACATCCACCTCGCCACCAGCCGGAAAGTGAGAAACCCATGATTCAAGTTCATATTCAAGACGTGTTAGAGAAAAAATCAGCGATTGATGCCCAAACTATTTTGCAACCAGTGCTCGACGTGCTGCCAGAAGCTCACCACGCCACCTTTTTAGACGGCGTTTCATTCAGCATGTCCGGCATGATGCACATGTGGGACATCATGCAATCGCTGCCAGACGCACAGCGCCAGCCAGTACAAGATGCACTCACGCCCATCGTGCCGCATCGCATTGTGCTGCTGCGTGAAGATGATGGCGACCGCATCTTGCCCATCTGGATTGGCCCTGTTGAATCTGAGGTGTTGGCCTTAAAATTGCGCAACAAAAAATTTGAACGGCCGATTACGCACGACTTAATCACCACACTACTCGACCTGGGCAACACAAAGCTGCAAGCAGCATCAGTTAGCCGCCTGCACAAAGGCATTTATTACGGCTCGCTGTTTGTACAACTTGGCAATAATGGCGAAAAAGTGGAAGTAGACTGCCGCGTCAGCGACGCGATCAACGTCGCACTGCGACTGGACATCCCCATCACCGTCGCCCCTGCCGTAATGGACGAAACCGGTGTTCCCGCTTCCGACTTCACCCAAGATGCTCAGGGCAACTACACACTCAAAAACCCCAAACATGCAGGCATGGTGTGGCGGTCGATGCTAACATGACCCGCTTCAGGTGCGACGCACTTCATTACAAATTGAAAAATTAGTATAGGATTTGTGTAGGGGCGTACCCTTATGGTCGCCCCTACACAAATCCTACTGCTCTGGCCGGACGCCTGTCCGTGCCACTCTTTTCCTTTGGTCTCTGACCATTTTTCTTATACGGATATGGGGAATACGGATGGGAGAAACGGCCGTTTCCCCTCTGCCACCCCCAACACAATTGAGGTATCATTACCCCATCACAACCCCAGGAGAAAAATGATGTTTAAAGTATTGTTCATTGGTGGCACAGGAATTATTAGTTCGGCTTGCACAGAATTGGCTATTGAACGTGGCCTTGATTTGTACCTCTTGAACCGCAGCCAAAGCTTTCGCAAAGCTCCGTCTGGAGCAACCATCCTCAAAGGCAATATTCGTGACCCTGAATCTGTGCGTAAAGCAATCGGTGATCAGCAATTTGATGCAATCGTTAACTGGATTGCCTTTACACCGGAGCATATTGAGACGGATTTGGCGTTGTTTAACGGCCGTACCAAACAATACATCTTCATCAGCTCTGCCTCTGCCTATCAAACACCGCCAGTCCAACTGCCCGTCACCGAATCCACACCGCTGCACAATCCATTTTGGGCATATTCTCGGGACAAGATCGCCTGTGAAGAACGACTCATGCAAGCATATCGACAGGATGGTTTCCCCATCACCATCGTGCGCCCCTCACACACTTACGACAAAACGCTGCTGCCAATGGACGGCCGTTACACAGTTGTCAATCGTATGCGGAACGGCAAAAAAGTCATTGTCCATGGTGACGGCTCCTCATTGTGGACATTGACCCATCATCGAGATTTTGCCAAAGCTTTTGTCGGGCTGCTCGGTAACAATCACGCTTTGGGAGAAACCTTCCACATCACTTCAGATGAGCTGCTTACTTGGAACCAAATTTTTGAACTGGTGGCTCAGGCAGCCGGTGTAGAGGCAAATATCGTCCATATCCCTTCTGATTTTATAGCCCAATTTGCTCCAGAGTGGGGTGCAGGTTTATTGGGTGACAAAATGCACAGCATGATTTTTGACAATACAAAAATCAAACGGACTGTGCCTGACTTCGTCGCTGCCATCCCCTTTGCCCAAGGTGTGCAAGAAATTATGGCCTGGTACGATGAAGACCCTTCCCGACAAATCGTAGATCAAGAATTGGATGAACGCATGGACACCATTATCCAGGCTTTTGAAGCAGGGTTAACATCATAGGAAAACACGTAAGACAAAACGCTGTCTTGACCCGAACAAAACAACGTTTTGTCCTACGATTTACGGAGGAAAATCTTAGTTATGAAATCGCAAAAATTATCAGGTAAATGGGCGCTGGTCACTGGCTCCAGTCGCGGGATTGGTCAGCAAATTGCAATCGGTCTAGCGCAGCGCGGCTGCAATGTGATTATACACGGCCGTTTTGCCACCCACACCGAAACTACACAACAACTTTTGGCCGCATACGACATAAAAACCCATGTCACCGCCGGAGATGTAGCGACAGACGAAGGCATCCAATCAATCATCAAAGGCGTGTTAGCCGGTCCCGGCTACGTAGACATTCTCTACAACAACGCCGCCATTTCCAACCAATCTACACCCATTTTTGAATTCACAATGGAAACGTGGCATAAAACGATGCAGGTAAACCTGTTCGCCATCATTCAACTGTGCAATGCTTTTGCTCCTGGCATGAAAGAGAGAGGTTACGGCCGTATCATCAATCTCACCTCTGGCATTGCTGATCAGCCCAATCTGGCGCCGTACAGCGTCTCAAAAGCGGCCGTAGACAAATATTCACGAGACCTCTCATTTGCTTTGAAAGACGACAATGTGTTGGTCAACTACCTGGACCCCGGCTGGCTCAAAACAGATTTAGGCGGCCCAAATGCATGGGATGAAGTAGAAACAGTCCTACCCGGCGCATTGGTTCCTGCATTACTGGATGATAATGGCCCCACGGGTCGTTTCTACGCCGCCCAAGATTTCAAAGTTCTGGGGTAAACGGTTACAGTAGGTACTTAGAAAAAAAGATATTTGCTTTCAGATAATGCTGCGTTTCATTTTCCTCAAGCTCTTTCACTAAATTGGAAAATGGATTTGCAGTATTATAATTTTTCACAATCGCTTGATAAATGGGAGAAGAAGCCAACAGCAAATGAGCCATTTCAATGGGTGTTACCTCTAAATTAATTCGTTCTTTGGAAACCAACATTTCTTGAAAATCTTCACATCCAGATAAATTAACCGTATGGTCATAATCTGACGCAGTTTCTTCCAAACGGATGCCAAATTGCCGCAAGACATCATCCAATAACACCTCAAAATCGTATGGAATTACGACAGCTTGGTTTTGGTAAACTCTTTTGAGTTCTTTCACCAATTCATCAGATTTTGCGTAGAAAAGCGAACCGGCAAAGGTGACAACATCAATCGATTTGTCTGGCAGTGGCAAATCTGCACCTGAACCTTGCTGATAGGTTATTTTATGGTGTGGACTCGCCTTTTCAAGCATAGATAAACTTGGCTCAACACCATAAACGTGCTCACAATACTTTGACAAGGCGATTGCCGAATAGCCCGTTCCGCATCCAACATCTAATCCATTGTTAAATCTATCTTCGCTAGAAAGCACATATTCCAAAATCATGCTGTGCAATGGTGGACGATAAGATGCGTAGTGAAATGCTGTTGCTTGATTGTATTGTGTACTCATTTGTAATTTCAGTCGCTCTGGCCGGTCTCCAGACCGCGCCACTCTTCTTCTTTGGTCTCCGACCATTTTTCTTGTTTTAAGTGGAAAACGGCCGTTTTGTCTCCCCCTCTCTCCTCCCTGTGAGCCTCTGTGCAGTCTCCGTGCAACTCTGTGTCACTTGCCTACAACGACGGCCGTGTTCGATCAATCCACAGCCGAATAATATCCACCTTAAAGCGATACAGTTGGCTCTTGGCAGACGGTCGCGTCAGAATATCGCGCCCTTCCAGTGCAGCCAACGCCTGCTGCCACTTGTTATCCGATTCATAACCACGACTGCCAAGAAAATCACACAGCTTGTTAACATGAGCACTGTCTGCACCCACCAAAGTCTCCGTCAGTCCCTGCAAAACAAGGCGCTCTTCTTCAGACGATTCGGCCCAAATGTATTTGAAATGAGCTTCACCCCGCTCCACAATCCGTTCCAACACGCGGTCTACATCGCTCACCGTCAAATAGTGCCGCTGCGTTTCGTTGTGATACACAATCATTTCATG
>QQUD01000386.1:15131-21318 GCA_008501785.1 Chloroflexota bacterium | reverse complement strand
TTTTCGAAAAATCGTTAGCAACAAAAGCGTGTTAATCGCCGTCACAATCGTGATCACACCGGCCGTACTTACAATTGCCAATACGTAATTGATGGTTGGTTGGTTGCTGAGGAGAAGGAGAACGGCCGTTCCCGCCACCGCCACCACCACCAACAATTCACGAAATGAGCTGAGCACAGGTCGATACACATCCAACCGCCACAACGTTTGCGCCAGCATCGGAATAATCGCCAATCCCATCGCCAATCCCGTGCCCATGCCGGTGAGCAATCTCAGCCAATTGCGCGGCGTGTACACATGTGGAAAATCTGGGAAAAAGTGCGTGTACGAATTAACGCCATCCACACCCATGATAGCGATGAATCCAATCAAGACCAACAAAATCTTTAGTGGGGGCAAATCGCCCCACCGCAGCCGTCCAGCCAAACCCATCATCACAAACGTGAGCATCACACCCAGATACATACCTGTACAACGCGCACATAGCGGAAATTGACGTCCAACAATAGTAAACGAGCGCTCAGTGATGCGGTGGCACAATGCCGCCCCCAACCAATCTCCCCCTGCCAGTGCCTGATCATGCGCCAGATGCGACACATCGGAAAGAGAGTAAAATGCCATCAGCAGCACAACAACCAACACACTGCCTAAAAGTTGCCAGCGTTTAAATGCTATTCCTTGCCATCGATTGTTTGAGGTTTGGATCGTCATTCAGGCAATTTACCCTAATCCATTTTGCAGGTAAAATAGGTGCAAGAATGTCATTATAACATAGGTCTGAAAAAGCCACAGTTCAAGGTGCATGAGGCAAAGTGCAAGGGGCAAGGAAGAAATGAATTCGCTTTACCCGTCACGCCATCCGCTTTAATAACCGTTGGTAGCATCCTCAACACCTGATCATTTCCCAAGGAGGCGATTTTGTCGAAAAATATTTCCGCATTTTACCGCGCTAACAGTCTAGAAGAGGCTTTAGAATTATTAAACAAACCAGACACCAAACCAATTGGGGGCGGTGCCCATTTACTTAGCACAGATGTCTCTTGTGCTGTGATTGATTTGCAAGATTTGGGCCTGAATCAAATTGAACAGCAAAATGATGCATTGGTGGTTGGCGGCACGACACGACTGGCAGAGCTAGCAGCTTATTTGGCTGATCAAGATGGTGGTGCGGCTGAATTGCTGGCCGATGTGATTCACAAAGCAGGACCCAATACGTACCGCAATGCAGCCACAGTTGCAGGCACATTGGCGCGGCGGTTGCCAGACAGTGAATGGTTATCAACGCTATTGGCATTCAATGCGACTGTCACATTGCATAATCCTAACGAAATCACGTTGTCAGTTGCCGATTATCTAGCTGAGGCAGAACGGCCGTTTGGCATCATCACCCACCTCACCATCCCCATGCCAGCCGGACAAGGCAGCACCCATCGCGTAGCACGCACGCCTGCCGATTACCCGATTGTATCGGTGACAGGCTGGCAGCCAGAAGGGGGCGCTGTGGCTTTGGCGGTAACGGGGTTGGGAAAACGGCCGTTTCGATTGTTGGATGCGGAAACGGCCGTAACCAACCAAATCAACGCCGACACCATTTCAGCCGCAGCCAACACCGCCAAATCGGCCAACCAACACCCTGGTGATTTCCGAGGCGACGCAGCTTATCGCGCCGAAATGGCAAGCACCCTTACTCGCCGAGTACTAGAAACACTTACCTAATCCAATAATGAGCAGGCTGCATACAGCCTGCTCACCCAGCATCCTTCTCCGCATCTTCCCCAATTTTTTCATCAATCTTCGCTGAACCAACATAAAAGATTTCTAAATTGCACCCAAAAACTGTATCATAAATTATATCACTAGTTAAAATTCATAAATATAATAAAAACCCGATCCATCGAACTCATCACAACGTAAAAAGTAAAAAGGCCTCTGAACCTTCATGGAAGCTGAGAAGAAGCATTTGTTTCTGTTATAAGTTCAGAGTTCGTGAGAAGTTTTATCTAATGATTTGAGTGCTCTTCGTATCTCTCACAACGTAAAAGACTTGTTATTGCTGAAATTTTTAATGGAGAAATCGTTATTTTCGGAGTGTGTATTATGGCAAAAAGACAGAATAAGCTAGTTAAACTCGCATTGTATCTATTGATTTGGGTTTCATTACTCACAATCATATTCATCAACATCAATTTACGGTTCGTAAATGCAGCCCCTGGCCGCATTGCTTATTGGGAACTGAATGAGTCTAGCGGTTCTAATTTTACAAATTCAGAGGCAAGTATTCAGGCAGATGCTTGTACAAACTGTCCATCCCCAGCTATTGGGGCAGTTGGGAATGGGCAATCATTTGATGGCATCAATGACACGATCACCGTTCCAGCACATCCTACCTTTAATTGGTCTGCATTAGACAGCTTTTCAGTTGAATTATGGATGCAGGGAACCTGTGCCAACGGTAACGAAATCTTTATTGGGCGTGGCACACTAGCCAGTGGTCATTGGTCCATTGGTTGCAGCCCAACCACTAACGGTGCACGGTTTTCATTGAGGGATGGAAACAACACGGGTATCGTAATAGATAGCACAAAAATAATCAATGATAGTAACTGGCACCATATCACAGCCACCTATGATGGATCATCCGGGGTCTCTACATTACATGTAGATGGTTCTGACACCATTTCCACAACCCAAAGTTTCTCTGGAAGATTTACCCCAACCAACGCTAACATCACCATTGGGCAACTGAACAACACAAACTATTTCAATGGCATACTAGATGAAATCGCCATTCACAACATTGTCCTACCCCCAACTGAGCGACGTACCCATTATTACCTCTCACGCGCCTATACAGCATCCTGCGACGTTCCTATCACTATCATGCCCCTTGGCGATTCCATTACACAAGGATTTTCCTCAGGGGTCAGCGAGTTAAATAAACAAATATCCTATCGCCATGATCTGTGGCAGCTATTAAATAATAACGATTATCAGGTTGATTTCGTAGGTTCAAGAACAAATGGCGAATTTTATGAGCAGTTAGATGGGTTCGATCCGAACCACGAGGGCTGGCCAGGATATCGTGATGATCAGATTGCTTTTCACATTTACAACAATGGTCACAACAATGGTGGCGACGATTGGTTAAGCAATGCCCCAGCTGAGGTTATTCTACTGCATATTGGCACAAATGCTTTAGCGAATAATCCTGACGAGGTTGAAGATATTCTCAATGAAATTGATGAATATGAAGCAGATAACAATGTAAGCATCACTGTTATTCTGGCTCGAATTATTAACCGTAACATCTACGAAGCAAACTCGACTGCATTTAACAATAATATTCAAGCCATGGCAGAAGCACGTATAACCAACGGCGATAAAATCATCATTGTTGATATGGAAGATGGTGCAAATATAAATTATGCACTTTTCAATCCAGATGGTGGCGACATGTGGGACAATTTGCATCCCTATGCCACGGGGTACACAAAGATGGCGACCGTTTGGTTTGATGCTTTAGAAACATTCATACCTCAATGCCCTGTAAAATCATATGTTTATATGCCATTTGTAGTCAATCCATAGGAAATTGCCCTGGAAAATTCGTTGAAATTTGCGTTCAGGCTCACTCCTGGATACGATCTCCCTATCAAGTTGGCCGGGTGATCGCGGCCGAGCAATCGGCTGAGGAAAGTCCGCACTCCATAGAGCATGGTGCCGGCTAACGGCCGGGCGGGGCGACCCGCCGGAATAGTGCAACAGAGAGGCGTATTGCTTAAATCATTGCGGAAGTAATGATAATTGTTGGTCCGCCAACAATAAGTGAGGGTGAAACGGTGGTGTAAGAGACCACCGGCGGCGGCAGTAATGTCGCCGGCCAGGCAAACCCCACCAGGAGCAAGACCAAGCAGGGTGAAGGTACTGCTCGTACCGTTTGACATCCGGGTAGGTTGCAGGAGGGTTGTGGTAACACAGCTCCCAGATAGATGATCACCATGCCGAAATATGGCGTTTTAAAAAATAATAAGGTAATCAAACCGGCGCCTAAAACGCCTTAATCAACCTGAAGTTACACACTTGCCGATTACCATATTATTTTCTTCAGGTTCATATTTCGGCAAACAGAATGCGGCTTATAGGCTGACTTGTGTAAAAAAGGACTGAGGACTGAGGACTGAGGACTGAGTTGTCTTAGCACTCAGCACTCGGCACTCAGTCCTCATTACTTTGAAGGAGACAATATGACAGTAAACGTTCTGTTTGTGTGTTTAGGCAATATTTGCCGGTCGCCGATGGCGGAGGCTGTTTTTCAAAAACTGGTGGATGATGCGGGATTGTCTGACCAAATCATAGTTGATTCTGCAGGAACAGGATCGTGGCATCTTGGGGAACAAGCTCATTCTGGTACACGACGCATTTTGCAGCAACATGGTATCACCTACGAAGGACGCGCTCGCAAGGTGCGTGATAGCGACATGAAAAACGAAAGTACCTACATCATTGCGATGGACGACAGCAACATGAGTGATTTGATGCGTCTTTATGGGGAGCATCCCCGCCTTTACCGGCTGCTCGATTTTGCAACGAACGCCGCTGAAAAAAACGTTCCCGATCCCTATTATTCTGGTAATTTCGAAATTGTTTACCAGCTTGTCTCTGATGGAAGTCGGGGATTGTTAGCAACGATTCGGCGTGAGGAAGGATTATAGTATTTAAAAAAGGAGCGGTGAGGCGTGAAAGAGCGTGATGTGATTGTTGTAGGAGCTGGACCGGCGGGAGCAACAACAGCGACGATATTAGCGCAAAAAGGATTGGATGTTTTACTGTTGGATCGTGCGCAATTTCCAAGAGATAAAACATGTGGTGATGCTGTGCCTTCTGGTGCGATTGAAACATTAGGCAAATTGGGCATGGCCGACAAAATCGCGCAGTCTGTTTCTCGTGGCGAACTGTATCCGCTGGAGCAAATGTATTTGGCTTCGCCCAAAGGGCACGAACTCGTTGCCACATTTACCAAAGGCAACAATGGGGAAGCATCGTATGTTGCGCCACGGCTCTATTTTGATGCGCTGATTCAGCAACATGCGATTGATTCTGGGGCTGAGTTTGTGCAAGCGCATGTGAAGGAACCGGTGGTGGAAAACGGCCGTATTACTGGCATCCAAGCTCGCATCAACGACTCAACCGAAACCATACCCGCCAAAATGGTCATCGGGGCCGACGGCGTCACCTCCGTCATTACTCGGACCATGCGCCCTAAGCAAAACCAACATGTTGACAAACACCGCGCGGTTGCCCTTCGTGCCTACATCGAAGACATCGAAGAGATGCCCAAAACTGTCGAGTTTTACATGTATGATGAAATCTTGCCCGGATACGCCTGGATTTTTCCGACAGGCAACCATACGGCCAACATCGGTCTGGGAATGCGACTCGACATCTTCCGCAAACACAAAATCAAGCTTGAAGATTTACTCAAAAAATTCTTGGCTTTTCCTGATATCAAAAAGAGGCTGCTCAATGGCGGTCAATTACGAGATATTGCCACCTGGCAGCTCAATTTTGGCTCACAAAAACATTTACAACACACATTTGATGGGGCTTTACTAGTAGGCGATGCCGCAGGGTTTATAAATCCACTAACTGGCGGTGGCATTCACAACGCGATCATTTCTGCCACCTTAGCGACACAAACAATTGTTGAAGCCTTTGCAAAAGGGGACACATCCAGAGCCGCACTCAAAGTTTACGAAGAGCGATGCCATCAGGCAATGTGGCGCAGCATGAATCGCTCATATTTCTTGCAGCGCACACTTATGCATTTTCCTTTCATGATTGACTTCCTGGTGAAGCGTATGAAAGAAAACAGCATGTTTGCGCAAACGTTTTTGTCAAAGCTATAAGTTAAGCAGATGGAATATTTGCAATAATGCGATCCGCAAGTTCGTGAGGAGGGGTTGCTTTGGTGACGAGTTCGTTGGCTCCAGCTTTTAAACTGCTATCTTTGGTGCGGTCACTTTCATCCGCCGTGTACATCAAAATGTAAGGGGGATGATCGGGGTGATCTTGACGAATACGACGACAAACTTCAATGCCATTCATACCAGGCATCATCACGTCTAACACAATCAGGTCTGGTATTTCTTCAGCAACCAGGTGTAAAGCTTGACGGCCGTTATACGCA
>QQUD01000386.1:0-15121 GCA_008501785.1 Chloroflexota bacterium | reverse complement strand
TCATTTTATAGAGAGGCGCTATATGGGTAAATAGCCGCATATACCCATCAAGGTTTACGATTTTTTCACGCTTTAAAAATTATCGCAATATCATTTAAAATAAGCGAGTGATTTTTAGAATGTTCGCTTTTGTTACATTTTTTTGAAAAACTTTAAAGGGAGGTTTGTTATGATTCGTTTACTTATTCGTTTAGCCGTCAATGCCATTGCTCTTTGGGCAGCATTCCAAATCGTGCCTGGGTTAGAACACACGTCCGAAACTGGTACATCGTTAATCATTATTGCGCTTATTTTTGGTCTTGTGAATGCACTCGTGCGTCCCATTATCATTTTAATGACTTGTCCACTTATTATCCTCAGCTTGGGATTCTTCGTCGTCATTATCAATACAATTATGCTGTCACTAACCATTTGGTTAGCAGGACCGGAGATGTTAAATTTAGGGCTGAGTTCAACCGGATTTTGGGCAACTTTTTTCGGTGCGATTGTGATTAGCTTTGTCAGCAGTGTGATTAATTTATTGATTAAAGATAACAACGAACGTGACGACAATAAATCTGTCATTATCGAGCACCGATCATAAAAAAAGCCGTTTGCACGAACGTGCAAACGGCTTCAATTTTAAATTAATGGTGTCGATTGACGATATTATTCGCCCGGGCCATAGCTTCGTTGAGCGTTAACCTTTTGTGCTTGGGGACCTTTCCCCTGGTCAACCAACTCAAACTCTACTCTGTCACCTTCATACAAATTCCGGTAACCTTCACCCTCAATTGCTGAATAATGCACAAACACTTCTTGATCAGCATTATCATCTGGGTTAATAAATCCATACCCTTTCAAACGACTAAACCATTTAACAATACCAGTACTTTTCATTATGATGCCTCCACTACACTTAATCACTACGAGGTCTACAGTTCAATAAAAACGGTGTCTACGATGTCAAAATTCAGCGCCATTCGTCTTTAGGAGAACAGTGCTCTTGTGATATGCATACTACCAATACATCCCAATTTGTTTGCACACCGAAGAACTGTATTCAAATTAGCATTTTACAGGAGTGGAGTCAATCGGTTACGCATTGTTTTCACAGCACTTTCACGAGGATAAATGAGGCGTGAACAGCGTAAGAAAGGGGCCTGGGTGGGGAAAAACATCCCCACCCTAGCGTTATTTACTCTGTGGAGAACGGCGTACAGCTTGTACCAAAATTTGCTGAATGCCACGATACGTAAAGCCGACACGCTCGGCTAATTGCATAGAGGCTTCGTTTTGTTGGGAGACAACATAGAGGGGTTTACGGCCGTTTTCCAATAAATAATTCACCATCGATGCCACCACACTACGCCCCCACCCACGGCGGCGATAATTAGGTGATGTGTTCACCGATATTTCGCCAAATATCGGTGAAAGCCAATTAAGTCCAGCAGACGCAGCCATCATCTGATTGTTACCCTCTGACTTTTGAATCACAAAACGAGGTAAACTATTGGGACCTTTGCTGCGGGTCACAAATACATTAATAATCGGCTCAAATCGGTTGCGGTCTAACTCATACGTCAACAATGTTTCTTCGGTTTGAATGTCAAACATGGCCTGCACCAGCGGATAATCTTGCGGACGACTGCTGAGAAAAACGGCCGTTCCCGGCCCGACCGCCTGCTCAATCAATCCCGCGCCAGCCTGCATGTCATTTTGCGGCAGCCGCAGCGTCACCAGCGGACGAAACAAATCCATCCCTGTACGCGAAAATGCCAGATAACCGGTTGCCCGGTCTGCATCGGCCGGATAAGTGACAATGTTTGTCATATTGTCCGGGTGATAAAATGCGAAATAAGCCGCCATCGCATCTTCCGGGTTTTGTTCATCTAATAAGTGTCGAATCGCTTGTCGTTTTTGAGATAACATTTTTCAATATGAGGCGCAAGATACAAGGTGCAAGGCGTTTTTTACCCCTTGCAACCTGCCCCTTGCACCCCTCTTTTACTGAAATTCCATCGGTGCAGGTTTATTCTGCAACACTTCTTCAATCTTTTCCATCACATCATCAGTTAGCTGCGAAACAACGTCTAACGCTTGCAAATTGTCTTCAAGCTGGGAAATGCGAGAAGCGCCCAAAATGACGGTACTCACGTTTGGATTTTTCAATGTCCAGGCAATTGCCAGCCGCGCCATGGTGGTTCCCATCTCTTCGGCCATGCCGGTCAAAGTCCGTACACTTTCCAAACGTGCCTGCCACGCTTCGCCTTCGAACATTTTACGCAGCCATTCATAGCCAGGAAGGTTCATCCGTGAATCATCCGGTACGCCATCGTTGTACTTGCCGGTGAGAATACCAGATGCCAGTGGTGACCAAATGGTTGTGCCAAGGCCGATGGTGTCGTAAAGACGGCCGTATTCCACCTCAAACCGATCCCGATGGAACATATTGTACTGCGGCTGATCCATCGTTGGCGGAATTAAATTGTACTGCCGTGCCACGCTGTGCGCTTCCATCAATTGCTGCGCCGACCATTCCGACGTGCCCCAGTAAAACACCTTACCTTGTTGAATCAGTTCCGTCATCGTCCGCACCACCTCTTCCATCGGCACTTCTGGGTCAGGGCGATGGCAAAAATAGAGATCTAGATAATCGACTTGCAGCCGTTCCATTGCCTGATGGCACGCCTCAAAGATATGTTTACGGCTTAAACCACGCTGTGTTGGTTTCGGATTAGGCACAGCACCACCGAGCACCTTGCTCGAAACAATGTAACTGTCACGTGACCAATTTAGCTTTTTCAGTGCGGCCCCCATTACCAACTCAGATTTGCCTTGCGCATAAACTTCGGCATTATCAAAAAAGTTAACACCACCATCGTAGGCAACTTTCATGATTTCTACAGCATTATCAATGTCTACCTGATTACCAAAGGTAACCCATGAGCCAAATGACAATTCGCTAACTTTTAAACCAGATTTTCCTAAACGACGATACTCCATTCTTAATACTCCTCGTATGCTTTCAGCTTTTTTAATTACGCTATTTCATCTCAAGTTGCTATTTTTGTCACCTATAAATGAATTCACAAGCTGTTCCATACAAAAAACCTGATAATGGAGGTTAAATAATTAATCAGGTAATAGAAAAACCACGAATTTTGTCCTGTCATTCCTGCGAAGGCAGGAATCTACTCGACTCAATTTGGATTCCTGCCTTCGCAGGAATGACAAGTTCTCTATTACTGTTTTATTTTCTTAACCTTCATAATCAGGTTAAAACGCTCTTGATGAACACGATTTATCGTGTTTTTAACCTCATTAGACCCAAAATGAATTTTGGGACAATTTGGCAAGCAACTTGGGTTAGTATGAGTTTACAACCACCCTTTTACAGCGGCAACTGTATGAGAATTTGTTCATCGTTGACAGACCCAAATGGAACCGGTAGAATCTCCGTCAGCTAAACAGCCTTATTTAAAGGAGGAACCGATGATCTTATTTAGTCACCACACACCCAAAGCGCCCGGTATGCGTTGGCTTTTCGGTAATCCGAAGGTTGGAAGGCGGTTGGCATACAACTGTCTTTAAGCCTCCTTGTCATCAATTTTTGAATTAGCCCCGCATGTCCAACATGTGGGGTTTTTTTTTGGAGTTTTCATGTTAGATACAGGATTGAAAGGGAAAATAGCAATCATTACAGGAGCCAATAACCCATATGGCATTGGTGCAGGCATTGCCAAAGCGTTTGCCAACCAGGGCATCCGATTGTTTTTGCACTACTTTCGTCCGCCGATTGTTGGTGAAGTGGTTCCGTCCCTTACAGATAAACCTGGTGAACTATTTTACACTGCACAAAGCCAAAAAACGGCCGATGAAGTCTTAACTAATTTGCGCGAACTGGGTGCAGAAGCGGTTGCCTGGGAAGCAGATTTGGGTGTGGAAACGGCCGTTTCCACCCTATTCGATGCCGCAGAAAAAGCACTCGGTCCTGTAGACATTGTCGTGAACAATGCCGCTTACTGGGAAGCAGACACCTTCGTTCCGGTCAAAGGCAGCACCCGCAACAAAATGGTCGAAATGTGGACGGCGCGCCCTCAAACAATTAATGCGGGCAGCATTGATCGCATTTTTGCGGTCAACACGCGGGCTGTTGCTCTCATTATGGCTGAATTTGCCCATCGTCAGGTACAACGCAACGCAGAGTGGGGCCGCATCATTAACATCAGCACGGCAGGCGCGTATGTGTTTCCATCTGAGGTAACGTATGGGGCTGGCAAATTAGCACTGGAAGGATATACCCGCAGTGCCGCCACCGAATTAGGACAATTTGGCATCACCGTTAACACGATTTCACCCGGTCCTATTCAAACCGGCTACATTACACCTGAAATGGAGGAGCAACTTTTACCTACCATTCCGATGGGACGACTGGGTACGCCAAAAGATATTGGCGATACGGCCGTTTTCCTCGCATCAAACCAAGCACAATGGATAACCGGGCAGCGACTTTACGTTGGTGGGGGACATGGCATGTAAGCAATTGATGGGATCAATTATACCGTCCAGCACCTGCAAAAACATCGGACTTTGGTGCAGTTTACGAACACGGCCGTTTCCCATAAGATGATTCCCTGGGAAATGTGCATAACCATTTGGGAAAATTATGATAAATACAAAAGAACGACCAACCATCTCATATTGGCAGCTGCTAAAGACCTACATGCAGCCACAGAAAAAAGCGGTGGCACTCTTAACTGGACTGATCATCAGCAGCATTACCCTGCAATTGATCAATCCGCAGCTTGTTCGCCGCTTTTTAGACGCAGTGGAAACGGGTCGCACTCTACGCGAACTGTTCATCACGTCGGCAATATTTATAGGGATCGCCCTTCTGGCACAAGTCATCAAAGTTGCGGCCACTTACATCGGTGAAAACGTGGCCTGGACAGCTACCAATCACCTGCGAGCCGATCTAGCGCTGCACTGCCTCAAGCTCGACATGTCGTTTCATAAAACACACAAACCGGGCGAACTAATCGAACGTGTAGATGGCGACGTAAACAAATTAGCCAACTTCTTCTCCCAGCTAATCATCCAACTGCTCAGTAATTTTTTGCTCATCATTGGCGTGATTGTGCTGCTGTGGCTGGTTGATTGGCGCGTAGGTTTGACCATTACACTCATCGCTGGCGTTGGGTTGTTTGTGCTGAACTGGATCAAAACCTACACTGTCCCTCGCTGGGAACGCCTGCGCCAGATCAGCTCTGACTTGTTTGGCTATCTTGAAGAGTGGTTAAATGGCACTGAGGAAATTCAGACAAATCGTGCGGCCCCTTACGTGATGAATCGACTGTATAGGCTGCTGCGAGACCGGTGGCAAGCCAAACAACACGCAATGCGACTCAACCTAGTAATTATGTCGCTGCCCATCGTGGTGCCGACGCTGGCGTACATTGCAGCATACATTTGGGGGGATCAACTATTTCGTAATGGCGTACTCACAATTGGCACGGTGTACCTCATTTTTTACTACATCGACGTGCTCAAGTCGCCGCTGTGGACAATTCAACGCTATATTCAAGATTTACAGCAGGCGGCAGCCAGCCTAAATCGAATATCGGCGCTGTTTGCTGAACAGCCGACCATTTGGGATGGACCGGTAGCAACAATGCCCTCTGGTTCATTGGCGGTGCAGTTTGAAGATGTATCATTTCATTATGAGGATGATGAAACGGCCGTTCTCTCCAACATCAACTTCCACCTGCAACCAGGTCGCATTCTCGGGCTGCTCGGGCGCACCGGCAGCGGTAAAACCACCATTACCCGGCTGCTCTATCGCTTCTACGATCCCACCAGCGGCACAATTTTACTTGGAAACAGCCAGGACAACATGGCTGCTCTGCCCCAGTTGCAGCAGCAAACAGTGCGGCAGCACATCGGCATGGTCACGCAAGACGTGCAGCTATTTCACGCCAGCGTGCGCGACAATCTCACTTTATTCAACGAGCACATCAGCGATGAACGCATTTTGTCATCTCTAATTGAGCTTGGGCTGCAAAACTGGCTAAATGAGTTGGACAATGGACTAGACACGCGCCTCGATGCGGCTGAAAATCTATCGGCTGGCGAAGCACAGCTTTTAGCACTGGCTCGCGTCTTTTTGGCAGACCCCGGTCTGGTGATTCTCGATGAAGCGTCTTCACGGCTCGACCCGGCGACTGAGCAGCTCATTGAACGTGCGCTGGACAAGCTGTTAGCAGGACGCACAGTCATTATCATTGCCCACCGGCTGGCAACAGTACAGCGTGCAGACGAGATTATGGTGTTGGGAAACGGCCGTATTCTCGAACACGACAACCGCCTAAATTTGGCAACTGACCTCAATTCGCAATTTTACAATTTATTGCAAACGGGTTTAGAGCAAGGTACCGTAATCAATTAGTGCGGTGCACCTCGGAAGGTGCATCGCACCAAACGAAGAGACTTAGCATATGAAAACCTATCACTATTTTTGGGAATTAATGAAATTTAGGCCGCGCTACTACGCGACGGACGTTACCGGTGCGACGGTTCATTTTGCGCTGACAACCGTGTTAGGGCTTGTTTTACGCGCCTTCTTTAACGGCTTGACAGGTGATCAGGGCTTTGGTTTGACATTAACGCCTGTTATTGGCGTGCAGCTTTTGCAGCTCTTGCTGTCAATTATCACTCTTTTTGCGGCTGTGATGGCATATATCTCGTTTACCGAACACGGCATGGCGCTGCTGACACGCAACATGATGCATCGCATTTTAGAAATGCCGGGAGGCAAGGCATTGCCAATTGAGCAAAGCGGCGTTCCCATGAGTTCGGGAAAGGTGATTAGCACACTGCGGGATGACGTAGAGGAGATGGTGCATTCGGTGATTGTGATTGATGATGTGATTGCGCTGACGGTAACGGCCGTTATCTCCTTCACCATCATGTTTCGCATCAATGTCTGGGTCACACTGGGCACATTTGCGCCGCTTGTCATCATTATCATCATTGCCCAGCGGCTGGGTACGCTGGCAAAACGGTATCGCAAAAACAGCCGTGCCGCCACTGCCGAAGTGACCGGCATGATTGCGGACATGTTCAACGCCACCCAGGCGCTAAAAGTTGCCAACGCGGAAGAACGCATCATTCGCCGTTTTCGCCAGATCAACGATCAACGGCGCACGGCAATGGTAAAAGACAAGCTGCTCACGCAGCTCATCGATGCACTCAGCAGCGGCACAGTCGATATTGGCATGGGCTTCATTTTGCTGGCTGCAGCACAAGCGATGTTTGCTGGCGCATTCAGCGTGGGCGACTTTGCTTTGTTTGCATCGTACATTTGGCCTTCCACCCACCTGATGCGGATGGCGGGCAATCTGATTACGCGCTACAAGCAAGTCAGCATTTCGACCCAGCGCATGGATGCGATTATGCAAGGCTTGCCCCCTGGTACGGTGGTGCAGCATAACCCAATTTACCTGCGCGAACCTGCGCCAGAGCTTGAAGATGTGGAGAAAACGGCCGTTCATCGTTTTGAATCGCTAGTTGTAAATGATTTGACATATCGGTACGGGGGGAGCGATCAGGTATCAGGTGTCAGCAATCAGCTAAACGGGAAAGGGCATGGCATCGAAAATATTAGCTTTTCGCTGCAGCAGAGAAGTTTTACTGTCATCACTGGGCGCATTGGGTCTGGAAAAACGACACTGTTAAAAGTGCTGCTGGGTTTGCTGCCGCCGCAAACAGGCGCAATTTTGTGGAATGGCGATTCGATTGAAGATCCGACTACGTTTTTTGTGCCACCACGTGTCGCTTATACGGCTCAAGTTCCCCGGCTGTTTAGCGATTCGCTGAACAACAATATTTTGCTGGGCCTGCCAAAGTCGCAAGATGCGGTGCTGGGGGCGGTGGAAACGGCCGTTTTCACCCAAGACCTGCACGAAATGGAAGATGGATTGGCGACAATGGTGGGTCCTCGCGGCGTCCGCCTCTCTGGCGGCCAAATTCAGCGTACTGCCGCTGCGCGCATGTTTGTACGGGATGCGGAATTGCTGGTATTCGACGATTTGTCGAGTGCGTTGGATGTGGAGACGGAGCAGCAGTTGTGGGGAAGGCTGTTGCAACAAAAAACGGAAAACGGAAAACGGAAAACGGAAAATGGGTTGCCGCCGACCTGTTTGGTTGTATCGCATAGGCGGGCGGCGTTGCAGAGAGCTGATCAGATCGTTGTGATGAAAAACGGCCGTATTGCTGACATTGGCACGCTCAACGAACTCTTAACCCGCTGCGACGAAATGCAAAAACTATGGGCCGAAAAATCATAATACCAGGGGCGGGGTAGGTCGGAATTAATTATACAAAGCAAACGACGATGTCTCCGACCTACCTCGCTCCTCTTCTAAAAAAAGGGGTGAGGTAATCGGGAGAAACGGTTCTTTGTGTTGTCAAAGATTATGGCCCGATTACCCCACCCCTACAGAATGGTTGGTTAAATCAGGGCGTGAATGCTGCTCACGGCTTGGGCAGTATCTTTATCGTCAACCACCACGCTAATGCTGCATTCTGAGGAACCTTGCGCGATGGCTATAACATTAACATCATTATCACCCAACGCTGTAAAAATTCGTCCTGAGACACCCTTTGTTCCGCGCATGCCGCCGCCAACAATCGTCACAATCGAAACCGGTTCTAACGACCACACTTTGTCGATGTCCTGACGCTGCAACTCTTCATCAAACTCAGCTTCTAAACCTGCAATGATATCGTCGGTTGCATTATCTGGTGCAGCAAAACAAATCGATTGCTCAGATGATGCCTGACTGATGAGCAGCACACTTTTGCCCGCTTTGGCAACTGCGCCAAACGTGCGCGCAGCAATACCGGGAATCCCCAACATGCCTTTCCCTTCAACTGTGACGAGACCCAGTCGTTTAATGGCTGTTACCGCTTTGATTGCGCCGTTATTGTGTCCACGATGTGGCACAATGACCGTGCCGGAGTGATCTGGATTAAATGTATTCTTGATGCGCAGCGGGATATTGTTTTCGATACAGGGACGCATTGTTTTGGGATGCAGCACTTTTGCGCCGTAAAATGCCAGTTCTGACACTTCACGATAGCTCAAAATCGGGATATTGTGTGCATCTGCCACAATGCGCGGATCGGCCGACATAACACCATCCACATCGGTCCAAATCCACACTTCATCGGCGTCCAGCACTTGCCCCAGAATAGCACCACTAAAATCAGAACCACCACGGCCTAGGGTCGTGGTCACACCTTCAGGCGTCGCCGCAATAAAGCCAGTGACGATGGGAATGCCACCTTCGGCTAGAAACGGCCGTAATCGCCCCACCGTCTTCTCTGCTGTTGCCACAAAATCAGGGGAAGCTGCCAGGAAATTATCATCTGTCACAATCAGTTCTGTCGCATCAATCGCCTCTGACTGATAGCCAACTTCACGCAAATATGCCGCCAAAATGCGAACACTCATTTGCTCACCCATGCCCCCGATTGCATCCAGTGCGCGTGGGCTGAGTTCACCCAGCACATGAACGGCCTGGCAGAGTGCTTCGTAACGATCGATAAAACGGCCGTTTTCCGCCAACACCATCTGCCGCTCATTTTCTGGTGACAACAAGCCATCAATCGCTGCAAAATGAATCTGGCGCAGTTGTTCTGCATTCTGCTTGTACAATTCACCATCACCAGCAGCAGCCGCATTGGCCCCATCCAGCAGCAAGTCTGTCACCTTCACCGGCTTCGACCCCATCGCCGACGCCACCACAACGACTTGCCCCCATGCTTTTTGTGTTTGTTGAATCAAAACGGCCGTTTCCCGCAAGGCCTGCGCACTCCCCACCGACGTTCCACCAAATTTCATTACCAATGTCATATCAAAATCTCCCTAACGCTTGCTCAAGGTCTGCCACAATATCCGCCGTATCTTCCACGCCAATGGCTAACCTGACCAAATTATCTTTAATACCAAGTGCCAACCTTTCTTCAGTTGACAGGTCATAATACGAAACCAATGCTGGTTGCATGATGAGACTTTCTACACCACCCAGGCTGGGTGCAATCAGCGGAATCTGCACAGCATCAATAAGGTTTGATGCTGCATCCACTGGTTTTTCATCATTCTTGGGCTTAACCTCAAAGCTAACCACGCCGCCAAAACCACGCATTTGCGCCTTTGCCACCTCATGCTCGGGATGGGATGCCAGCCCTGGATACCAGACCCGATCAACTATGGGGTGACTTTCCAAATACTCAGCAACTGTTTGTGCCGCCTGGTTTTGATGGCGCACGCGCAAATCCAGCGTTTTTAACCCACGTTCCAGCAAAAAGGCGGCATGTGGGTCCAAAACCCCACCCAAAACACCCTGGCTCTGGCGCAGTGCTTGCAGCAAGCCAGCCTCACCGACAACCGCACCACCCATCACATCATTGTGTCCGCTTAAATATTTTGTGGCGCTGTGAATGACTAAATCGATGCCAAAATCGAGTGGATTTTGGTTGACTGGCGTGGCAAACGTGGCATCAATGATGGTTTTGATGCGTTTGTGCTGTTTGGCAATTGCTGCAATACGAGCCAAATCGGCCACGCGCAAATAGGGGTTTGTGGGGCTTTCGCTGAGGATGATGCGCGTGTTGGGTTGAATGGCTGCTGCTATTGCTTCATAATTACCCATCGCTACCATTGTTGATTCAATGCCCAGCCGCTTCAAAAAAGTTGTGCAAAATTCACGGGTTTTGTTGTAGCAATCATCGGTGTAGATGACGTGGCTGCCGGTGGGCAAGATGGAAAGCAGCACGTTGGTAACGGCCGTCATGCCCGTTGGAAACAAAATAGCAGCTTCCGCATTTTCGAGGGCGGCCAGTCGTTGTTCCACAGCTTTCACAGTGGGATTTCCATAGCGATTGTATTCACGCCGTTTCAGCTTTTTGCCCCACAACTTTTCTTCCTGAAATTCGCACAATTCGGCTGTATTTTCAAATGTATACGTTGCCGTTTGCACAATGGGGGTCGTCAGCGCGTAATTCGCATTCGGCTGCCGCAGGTCCACACGTCCATGAACTGCACGAGTTGACGGACCCATCGTGTGTTTTCCAGATTTATTCGTTTCGTTTACATTTTTTTTGTCCGTCATAATCCTTCCTTTCTGCCAACAAAAAAGCTCCTCGCTCATAGTTATCCAGAGCAAAGAGCCGTTTAGTGTTCTAAAAACAAAACGCCTCTTCTAGAAGTTTCAGAAGAGGCTCACAGTTTCATAGTTCGCCACCCCTCATCTCCCAGAAGTTCTTTGACTTCTGCCGGAATTAGCACCTTTTCTACTGATTAGAACGGTTGCTGAGGCATCTGCGGGCCGGTCCCTCCGCCTCTCTGGATAAGAAGTGTGTGATAAATTATTTTATATTTATCACAGCATTATAGTTATTTAGTTGTGGGGGAGATATTAACAAATGGGCTAGGGCTTGTCAACACGATTTGGCAAATGTGTATAAATTGTACGAATAAGGGTCTGCATATGAAAAGGTTTTTGGATAAATCCACTTAAGCCGTTATCTTGTTTAAAATGACCAAGTGATTCTGCCTCGCTATAACCTGATGCAAGCAAAATAGGTATGTTTGGGTTGATTTGGCGCAATTGTGAGCATGTTTCCACACCACTCATCCCGGGCATGGAGAGATCGAGCAACACGAGGTTAATGTCGTGATGGCGCTGTTGAAAAATGTTGATGCCGTTTTGGCCGTTAACGGCCGTTATCACCTCAATCCCCTCCGACCCTAAAATTTCTTGAACAAATTCCCGCACCCCTTGCTCATCATCAATCACCAGCACAACGCCAGATTTTGTCAAAACATCATCAACATCAGATTTCGGCTCAATTTTAGATTTTTGGCTAATTGGGAAAACAATCTCAAACGTTGTACCATCACCCTTCTGACTCAACACACGTAATCCACCATAATGCCCACGCACAATGCCCAAAACGGCCGCTAACCCCAACCCTCGTCCCGTAAATTTTGTGGTGAAAAAAGGATCGAAAATCTTCTGAACCGTGTCTTGATCCATGCCCACCCCATCATCTGCAACGCGCAAAGCGACATACTTTCCTGGTTTGAGTGTTTGATTCGCTCGCCGCCATAACGCGACATTTTCATTTTCAATCATCATCTCTAAGGTCGATACGACAATCGTTCCCCCGTGTTTTTCCAATGCTTCCGCAGCATTTAGCAATAAATTCATCACAATTTGCTGCATTTGACCCGGATCAGCATCCACAAACGGAAGAGTTGGCTGCAAATTCAAGACGAATTCGACAGGATTCGGAATCACAACGTTAAACAAATGAAGGTTCTCCTCAATCAATTGATTGAGATTTAGCGGCTGTACTTCAAAGTTGCCGCGTCCTGAATAAGCCAGCATTTGGCGTGTGAGGTCAGCTGCTTTTTGTGCTGCATTCATTGCTTTTTGAATGTTTGGACGAGCCGAGTTGTCCTCCGGCAATTTTTTCAATGCTAACGATGTTTGCCCCAGCATGGCAACCAACAAATTATTAAAATCGTGCGCAATCCCCCCTGCTAAAATGCCAAGACTTTCCATTTTTTGCGCTTCTTGGAATGCTGCCAGTTCACGCTTGCGCTCTGTTACTTCACGAGAAGTAATGACGTATCGAAAGATTTCCCCTTGCGGACTGATTAACGGGCTAAAAATAAATTCACGTTCATGATATTCATCATTTAGCCAATAACCATACTCAATCATCACTGGTTTTGCCGTATCAAGCATTTGCTGAATCGCCTGATTGCCTTTTTCATTTAACTCTTTGGAAACCCCGATTTCCGACCAGGTTTTACCGATAATTTCTGGCATTGTCATTTGAAAATCATGCAAGACAAGCGGGCTAGCGTATAAGTAACGGCCGTTTATATCCATAAAAGAAAAACCATCAGGCGTTGTGGTCAGCATCGCATCAATCATTTGTCTTTGCTGTGCGAGTTCAACACTCATATGACTTAATGCTTTTTCATTTTCTTTGCGCTGAGTCACATCCACATTCAGGCGTACAAACTGCACCACCTGACCCGCGCTACCAAATACAGGAAAAAGCGTCACATTAACTGTGCGTTGCCCATTTTTTTGAGAAAAACGGCCGTCAGCTTGCTCAAAATAAAAATCGAGGTCGCCCATCTGCACAACCTCGCCATCCAATACACGATCCACCGCTGCATGAATACCAATTTCTGCGGCAAAGGGGTCTGTAAAAATATTGTAATTTCGAACAAGCTGTTTTTTAGTGGTTCCAAAAATGTTTAAATGGGTTTCATTAACATCGACACACAGGCCATCTGGATCAAATACTTGAATACCAACCGGCATTTGCTGTACTAATCCATGAATCGCATCACGTGAGGCGGCAAGTGTGGAATTGACACGCTGCATAGAGGCCTTCGCTGTTTGCATTTCTTCCATGAGTCTAGCGTTTTTTAATGCGATGGAAATGTGATTGGCAAAAGCAGTAATGGCTGGCACATCTGACTCTTTTAGCCATTCACCAGATGCATAAAGCAGCCCTTGGATTTTTCCCTCGTTTGCCATAATAGGTGCTGTGATAGATGGGTGCCCAGTAAAAAATTTGACCATCAAATTTATCGCTGTTTGGCTGGCTTTAGGCATCACTTCCCTGATTCTTTGACTATTGTCTCGCATGAAAATGGTTTGACCAGCTTTTATGGCATCTTGATTTAGGCTTGATTTTTCAACATTGTATCGATAGCCTTCAAGACTGAAACCAATTAACTTTTCAACTGCTTTAATGATTTTTTGTAATTTCGACGGCATTGCCATAGCCCGCACAACCATGAATTGACCTGTTGAGTCAATCAGGTTGATACTGCCATGTAATCCCAGTTTGACAAACTGCTCGGTGAAGGCATTAAAAACGGCCGTTTCTGAATGAACAGCCGATTGCAATGAAACCGCTATCGCATTGATGGCATGTAAAAAATCAACTTCCCGGCGGCTAACGCGCTCAAACGTGTCCGATTCATTCAATTTGGTCATGGGTGACAACAGTGTATCATAAAGATTATGGGGCGAAGTAAGTAAAATGTGTGATTCTGACCCAATTCAACCCTGTTGGAATAGGAAATATGAACCGAATTGATCGTTTGATGGGCTATTTGATCATGTTGCAAAGCCGTGAGCTAATACGGGCACAAGATATTGCGAAGCAGTTTGAAATAAGCGAACGCACTGTTTATCGGGATATGCAGGCATTGAGTGAAGTGGGGGTGCCAATTTCGGCGATGCCCGGTGAGGGATATCGGCTGATGGATGGCTACTATTTACCGCCCATCATGTTCACCCCAGACGAGGCGCGTGCGTTGTTTTTAGCAGTAGCGATGCTAGATGGGTTTACAAGTGAGGGGGAGACGAAAACGGCCGTTTCCTCAGCCCTAGCCAAAATCCAAACCGTTCTCCCAAATGCAACGCGACGACAAGTTGAAGCCCTACAAGCAATCTTGCATTTTTACTCATTTCCCTCACCGCCGCTCAATTTTGATGATGCCACGTTTGTCAGCTTGCAAGAAGCCATCCATCGGCAGCAAATGGTCCGTTTGCGCTACCATGCTTTGCACTCAAACCGCATCACCGAGCGCGCGGTTGAACCGTCACACTTGGTGTTTTTAGACAAAGCGTGGATGCTGGTGGGCTACTGCCGATTGCGCCAAAGTGAGCGTATTTTTCGGCTAGATCGCATCGACCATCTGCACATCACCGATGAAAAGTTTATCCCACACCATCTGCCAGACCGGGACCGCATGCACGGGGATGTAACTGTGACGGTTCGATTTGCCCCTGAAATAAGTCGTTGGGTGCAAGAACGAAATCATTTTTCACACATCGCTTCAAATCCAACCGCAGATGGCTGGATTGAAGCTGTGTATCAACCGCGTTCGCTCGATCGAATTATTGGTTGGTTATTGAGTTGGGGGGCCGGGATGGAGGTGTTGGCTCCCTCTGAATTACGCCAAGTGGTAGCGGAAACGGCCGTTCTTATCAGCCAACGCCATCAGGCAAATGTCCATATGCCCGCAGCGTGAGCA
>QQUD01000531.1 GCA_008501785.1 Chloroflexota bacterium | reverse complement strand
CGTTAACAAAATGGCAACCGGTTTACTACCGGCAAGCATATCTTGCAATGTGTCCGGGTCTGCACCGGGATCAATGAGGACACTTTCACCTGTTTGTTCACAAATCAAAGCGTAAGTATTCATGCCCCACGGTCCAACTTGACGCATTACCAATTTCATTTGTCCCACAGCAGCCTCCTATTGAATAGCAAGTGACCAGATGAAGTGAACCGCTATAAACGAATCACCACAATTAGATGAAACCCGTCACTTTTTTTGTTAATGGTACCCATTTTACACTCCTTTTTTTCAGCCAGTCAGCAATTCAGCAATTCAGCTGATTAGCTGCAATGCTGAATTGCTTCTTTTTAACTCGCCGACTCTACATCAAAAACAGCCGCTGTGTACCCCATCTGCTGTAACGCTGTGTACAACGCAGACGGGTCGGCCATGCGAATTGCGCCGAACCACCATTCCCCTTTATCACCTCGGAAGACATAACGGCCGTTTGCGTGCCGCCCATCAATCGGAATCAAAAGTTGGGTTGGTTCACCGGTCCGGGCCAGCGTGTTAAACTGGATTGGCCGGTCAAAGTAGATTTCAACAATGAGCGATTCTGACTCGTAATCCTGCATCGTTCGCTCAGACAAACCAATGTTAATCAAGTCGGAATTACTAAATTTGGCTAATGAATCTTGAACAGCCATACTGATCGTTTCAAAATTTGCGGCGCCAGGTTGCAATAACGTACGCTCTCCATTTTCTACGATAACAATGCGGGACGGATTAATCTCGGTGGTTGTGCCACGAAACCAAAACCAGTTTCCCGTATTAAAAACATTAAGCATGTAAATGGCCGCTACACCAAATACAACAAGTGTTAAAAGAGGTTCAATAATCCGTATTTTTGAAGGATGTTTTAACTCGGTCATTTATAAGATTCTCCAAGTGTACAAACAGGAATTCTATTAGTGCTGAAAATAGAACGCAGATGAACACAAATTTTCCATTCTTATCTGCGTTTATCATGAAAATCTGCGTCCCATTTCCATTTTCCATTGCACACTGTACAATGACCGAAATGCCCAGCTTACTCTCTCGCTGACGCGATTGCTTCGCGCATCTGGTTAAAGTGTGTGCGCGAGTGTCCAGGCAATCCGATCATGAGGTTGTTTCCTGTATTCAGGTAATTAATTTTTTGTTTCACAAATTCTGGTGGCAGTTCTGCAATCAACGCCACCGTTTCAGATTCAGTTCGTTTCCAGGCGGCAACAATATCGGGTAAGGTGGGGTAAACGGCCGTTATCGACTTCACCCACGCTGGCGGATTATTCGGATATCCATCCAGTGTCCCATTCGTTATCCGAGTCGCAATGCCTAATTGAGCGACACGCTCTGTGCCAATCAGATGCGCCAATACTTCCTTCACATTCCACTCACCCTCAGCCGGGTTATAGGAAGCTTCTGCTTCGGTCACGCCATTTAACAGGGTGTCCAGTTCCTGATCCAATTGGTCATAAATGTCGCGTAATTCTTCAGCAAAAGCACCCGGTGTCTCCGGTACATTGGGTACGGGTCGGTGTGAAAGCAGCATCATCACATGCTGTTTTTTACCTTCTCGGAAGTAGGTCACTTTCACCTTTTCGCCTGCTTTAAAAGGATCTAAAGCCGCTCTCAGAGAAGGAAAATCGATTGTCTCGCTGCCGCCCAGATTGACAACAATATCTTCATTTTGCAAACCGGCTGCTTCTGCACCCGTGCCAGCCATCGTGCCACTCACCTGAATCCCGCCATCAATTGGTAGCTTCAGCTCTTTTGCCTGCTCTGCTGAAACAGTGCCACCAATAAAGATGCCCAGAAATGGTTGATCATAGATGCGGCGGTCCAGGCCTGTTTCCAACACAGCTTTCAAGTTAGACAAACCACTTTCCCAGCCCTGCTGCAACTCGTTACGTGTTTGTTCCCACGATTCATCTGTACCCACGTTTTTATGGGTTAGCTCAATCTGGGTGGTGCCATTGTCGCCGCTGAGAGAGATGTGGACGTTGGAAACGGCCGTTTCACCTTTCCCCTGCCAGGTAAACGCTACTTCTTTGTCTGGTTCCAGTTCAGTGTACTCACCGCTGGCAAAGTAGCCTTGCTGCCAGTGAAGATATAGCCGTCCGCCAGCACGTGCATCCACTTGAGCATTGTTGCACAACCACTGTCTAATCATGCCTCTGTTGGTAAAAGCCCGATAAACATCAGCCGGTTTAGCTGTAATTGTTTCACTAAAAGACAATTTCGTACGTTCTTTATCCATTTCTCGTCTCCTTTTTTGTAGCTGAGTGGTAAATGATGTTTAACACCACTTACCACTACCTATGACTCAGTAATGCACACGGCTACCTGTGATTGGCAATGGCAACTTGACGGGAATATTGACTATAAACCTTCTTTTTCAAGTTCTTGCCAAAGGTAATCAACAAATCACCACCATACCAAAACAGTCTTACACGCATGGACAATTTTGTTGGTTGGCTACGGCGAAACGCTTGTTGCTTTAAACTTTCTTGTAAACGTTCTTCTTGCATAGAACGGAGTATTTCGTATTGAGTATTTAAATCTTGCATGAGGTTCTCCTGAAGTTCCCGGCAGCAAAGTGGTGCCGCGAATCATTGCGAATTTTGGTTATAAGAACGGCCGTTTTCTTTATACAAACGATAGAATGCAGGCAAAAGTGGATAGTACATTTTCTGGACAACCAATTGTTCATAGCATATAATGATGCTACGTTAGTTAGACGGAAACCTAACGTATTAGATTAACATCTAACTTATTAGATGATAACCTAATACCTCGTGTTTGTCAACCCCCTATCAAAAATTATTTCATGCTAGATCATTTAAGGAAGATATTTTAGAATAGTAGTTGTAGTTGTAGTTTGTTGTATTCAATTTGCCATTCAATTAGTTTTTTAGATTTGTACAGATTAAATAACAAAATAAGCGCATAAAAGGAAGTTAAAATGAGTCAGCCAAATTCCCCGCGTCGTTCAACCTTTTTTCGATTTTTTTATTTTTACAATGATGTTGTTATGGGAATATTTATTACCATCGTTTTGCTCACTTGCATCTACTGGTTTAGGCAAACCGATTTTTGGCCGGATCCAATCCTGACAGCCCTCATATTGATCACTGGTGCTATCGTGTTAAGAGCCGTGCGACAAAGAATGAAAATTTTTATTAAAGAACGGGAAATTGGCATTATTTTCGAAAAACGTGGAAATTTTGCGAGGTTCCTCGACTCAGGCCCTCATTTTATCAATCCGCTTTGGGAAGAATTAAAAGCAACAGTTCCCAAACATAAACTGAGTGCCGAAGGCAGAATGGAATATGCTCGAACCAGAAATGGCGTTCCTGTTGTCGTTATGTGGAAAACCGATTATGCCATTAACACTGAGCATTTAGTCAATGAACAAGATCCAGGCACAGCGTATGGCCTATTAAATTTACCACCCGGAAAAATAAATGGTTTGACGATTGGCACGCTTCGTGATGCAATTGAGCTTAAACAAATAACAGAGCTATACGTAGTTCAAGAAGACAAAAACATCTTATCTGTTTTTCAAGATGAAATAACTAATTCAATCAAAGAAATATTAAAAGATGACCCTCTCATCGTAAATAATGTATTAAAGGTAATGATAGGACCCATTCTTTTCCCCCAAATATTGGAAGATACCTTAAAAGAAGCCACTCAAAAATACGTTTGGAACCACCCATTTAACTTACCATACACAAATAGGGAGTCCTAAAAACGCGCTGCTGTAAGCCCTTGGAAAATCTGATATAGTGCAAAAAGAAACAAAACAATAGCTGATAGTCCGCTCAACAGCCGGTTAAATCGAGGGTTTATTTGTTTGGCAATGGCAAATAGGGCAATAAATCCCATAAAGCCACCAATAAGTGCTCCATAGAAGCCCAAAATGAAGCTGCCTCCTACCGCTGGAGATTGTCGCCAGCCTTCAATTAAAATCGGCCCTGCTATTGTTGCCCAAAAAATGTAGGGATTGGGACTCAGCGCATTCATCAATGCAGCTTCCAGGATGGTTTGTTTACCGGCAGTTGAGGAAGGTTGGGCAAAATTGGCGGTTTTCCAAGTTTTGTATGCCCCCCAGGCCAAATATAGCAAAAAAAGCCCACCCGCCAGCCGCATAAAAATTAAAAACCATACGGGCGTTTGCGTCAGAATCAGCAAGACAAGCAGGACGATAGGACCGTCGCTAATCAAGGGGGCAAAGGCAGCCCAAATCGTGCGCCGCCACCCATTTTTCAATGTTTGTGCGAGTAAGTAGGCTTGAAACGGGCCAGGCTGGGCGGCGGCCGTTCCACCCAACAGCAAGCCCTGCGTCAAAAAAAGAAACACGTTTCTCTCCTTCAAACTAGATGAGGAAATGATGGTTCATCCGAAATTATATTACTTACCACCTGCCACTCACCACTCTCCACATCTTTTTACTTATTGTAACGGCCGTTTCCTATTCCGAAAACTTCATCGCACAATCAAATGCATATCTCCAAACTCATGCCACAAATACCCACGCTGTAATGCTTGCTCATAACTCACCTGCAAATGGTCATAACCGGCCAAAGCCGCCAACATTGCCAAATGCGTTGCTTTTGGCTCATGCATACCTGTAATCATGCCATCGACAGCCCGCAGCTTCCTCTGGGGCGTAATCACAAGGTTTGTCCAGCCTTCACCAGGATGTGTGATGCCATTCGCATCGGTCACAGTTTCCAAGGTTCGCACAACCGTTGTGCCCACGGCAATAATGCGATGACCTGCTTTGCGTGCATGGTTTATAAGAACGGCCGTTTGCTGCGGAACCTTATAAAACTCCTCATAAGGTGGTTCGTGATCCGCTAAGCTGGCAACACCTGTATGCAAAATCAGCGGCGCAATTTGCACACCCTTTGCCACTAATTCTGTAATCATTTCATGCGTAAAAGCCCGACCAGCCGAAGGCATTTCTGCACTGCCCACCTCATTCGCAAACACCGTCTGATAATATGAAATCGGCCATTCCTCACGCACATAACTGTAACGAATCGGGAATCCATGCAACGCCAAATAATCACCCAACGGCAGAGACAGTTGCAAAGAGGCTAACCAGAGACGGGTACGGCCGTTTCCTCCAAATCGTTGTCCAGCATGA
>QQUD01000801.1 GCA_008501785.1 Chloroflexota bacterium | reverse complement strand
AATCCATGACGTAGTCGAGTAGATTCCCGCCTGCGCGGGAATGACAGGGCCACATTTTGTAGTTTTCTATTACCTGATTATTTATTTAACTTCCATTACGCCCTGGCGAAGGTGGCACACAATTCACACATTCATTGATTATGGTCGATGGGTTTTAGGTGCAACGCACTTCAGAAAGTGCGTCGCCCCTGATGTCTCCAGGCACCATACTCAATCCCATGACTTCTTACACGATTCCATACGGGCGTGCTTCGCTTAGTTGTGAGATACCTGACCGGTGTTTGTCGGAGCTGATTGCGTTGGCTCCTAATCCTGGTGTTGATGATCCGGCGCTGGCGGTGAGTGATGCGCTGGATAATTTGTTGGGCGATGTACGCTGGGCAGATTTTACCGATGTGTGGTCGGTGGCGGTTGCGATTAACGACAAGACGCGCCCCGTGCCGCACCAGCATTTGCTGCCGCCGCTGTTGGCGCGGTTGGAAGGGCTGGGGCTGCCACCGGAAAAGATTACGCTAATTATTGCTACCGGGACGCACCCGCCGATGGGGGAGGATGCGTATACGGCCGTTCTGCCCCAATCGATCATCGACCGTTACCCCATCATCTGCCACGACACCGACGACACAGACAGTCTGGTGAACTTGGGTGAAACATCACGCGGCACGCCAGTTTGGATTAACAGACAGTACGTTGATGCCGATTTGCGCATAGTGGTTGGAAATATTGAGCCGCACCAGTTTCAAGGGTTTTCAGGTGGTGTGAAAAGCGCGTCGATTGGGTTGGCAGGTCGCGCAACAGTGAACCACAACCACGCGATGATGACGGATGCGAAAGCCAAACTAGGTCATTACGACTACAATCCGACACGCCAAGATGTGGAAGAAATGGGCCGCATGATTGGGGTCCACATTGCGCTGAATGCGATTTTGAATGACAAAAAAGCGATTGTGAAAGTGGTGGCCGGTGTGCCGACTGCGGTGATGGCTACCGGGATTCCGCTGGCGAAGTCGATTTGTCAGGCGGACGTACCGGGACAGTACGATCTGGTGATTGCATCACCGGGCGGCCACCCCAAAGATATTAATGTATACCAAACCCAAAAAGGTTTGGCTCACGCAACGCTGGTGACAAAACCGGGCGGCACAGTCATTTTGGTGGCTGCTTGCCCGGAAGGAACTGGAAGTCGGGGATATGAGCGCTGGGTAAAAGAGCGGCAGTCGAATGAGGATGTGCTGGCTCAGTTTGCTCAGGAAGGATTCCGGGTGGGGCCACATAAGGCATTTCAGATTGCACGGGACGCGACGCGTGTCAATGTGCTGCTGGTGTCTGACATGGAGCCTGATTTTGTACGTCAATTGCTGCTGAAACCGGTGATGAGTTTGCAGGATGCGGTGAATACGGCCGTTTCCAAACTCCCCCCCTCAGCCCGCATTGGCGTCATGCCGAAGGCAAACGCAACCATCCCGCTCCTCAAAGATAGCTAGTCAGCTAGTCAGCTAAAAGCTTTCTGGCTGAAATGCTGACTAGCTGAAGTGCTGAAATGCTAAAGGATATTATGTCAGCCTTCATAAAAAAATACGGTCCGGGTCTGCTGGTAGTGGTCCTGGTTTCATTGCTTAGTAGATATTTAGCCGATAATGTGATTCCCAATATTGGGTCGGTGACGTTGGCGATTTTGATTGGGATGTTGGTTAGTAATTTGCTGATCAAGGGTGCTGAGTTTGCGGATGGGTATCAGTTTGCCGAGAAGAAGCTGCTGCCGGTGGCGATTGTGCTGCTGGGAACGGAATTACAGCTGCGGATTTTGATTAGTTTGGGTTTGTCAACGGCCGTTCTCATTCTGCTCATTGTCCTTTCCACCATGCTATCTAGCATGATGGTAGGGCGGCTGATGGGATTTTCGCAGCCGCTGAGCCTGTTGATGGGCGCAGGGAATGCGATTTGCGGCTCGTCAGCGATTGCGGCGATTTCGCCACTGGTGGATAGCAAAGAAGAAGAAGTTGGTTTGACGATTAGCACTGTGAATTTGTTAGGCACGATTGGCATCTTTTTTCTGCCGATTATGGTGCAGCTTTTGCGGATGGATGAAGTGAGCGGTGGTGCGGTGATTGGCGGCAGTTTGCAGGCGATTGGTCAGGTTGTGGCCGCTGGTTATTCGGTGGATGATGCGACAGGCAATATTGCACTGCTGGTGAAGATGGGACGTGTGCTGATGTTAGGACCGTTGGCGCTGATGATTACGTGGCGAAAAACGGCCGTTTCTGCCACTACCGGCAAACACAGCGTCAAAATTCCGCCATTCATTATTGGCTTTTTGGTTGTCAGCGTACTGGCAAGCTGGCAAATCATGCCCGCGCCATTGGTAGATGGGTTGAAGTTGTGCGGCAAATGGCTGCTGCTGTTGGCGATGGCTGGCATTGGTTTGAAGCTGCGCCTGGAAACGATGTTGAAACAAGGTCCTAAGACACTGGTGTTTGGCAGTGTTGTGGCGACGGTGCAGCTTGTGGTGGCATTTTTGATTGTTTATCTGATTTATTAAGTAAAATGAAAAAAGTTTTCAGAATTATTAACCACAGATTTCGCAGATTTCACAGATTGTTTCTGGCTTAAATCTGCGGAAATCTGTGAAATCTGCGGATTGTTATTTCTTAATTCATTTTGCTGATCACTTAAGAGAGGAATTTTGAACACGGATTAACACAGATGAACACAGGTTGGAATTTTTTGACAAAATCTGTGTTTATCTGTGTTAATCTGTGTCCTATCCATTATCTTCTCAGAAATGAAATTTGTGGTAGAGACTATGACACACACACTATTTCCCACAGTTGCGGCGATGTTAGCGCCGGACGTGATGAGTGAGATGACGGGGTTGATGATAACGGCCGTCTCGCAGCAGCCTTTGTCGTCGGAATACGGCCGTTCGGGCAGCCGCATCTTGCTCGTAACGACAAATCATGGGCAAGGGCCTAGCTATATTCTGAAACGCGTTTCATTAGAATGGGACTGGCTGATGCGCAGCACCAAAGACACGCTTTGCCGATCTGTCACGCTTTGGCAACATGGCATTTTAGATCAGATGCCGCCTGAAATTGAGCATGGCGTGGTTGCTTGTTCACACGACGGAGACGGCTGGGCGATTTTAATGGAAAATGTGGGCGACATGATTGTGCTTTTCGACCCATTTACCGAAGCGGAAAATGCATTTTTCATTAATGCAATGGCTGCGGTTCACGCCCAGTTTTGGCAAAATGACGTGTTGGACAATCCCGATTTAGGTTTATGTGAACTTTGTGACATTTTCAACATGTTTAACCCACGCACGGCGCGTGTTGAGTTGAACGGCGACAACAATATCCCACGACGCGTGATTGAAGGGTGGGAATTGTCTCAATTTAACCTGCCTACAGACGTGTTTCAAATTTTGCAATCGTTGTTAGATGATGCCACCCCATTTTGTGACGCATTGGCACAATATCCGCACACCCTTGTTCATGGTGATTGGCGACATGCGAATCAGGCGTGTGCGCCCGGTGTGCCGCATCTTTATTTGTTGGATTGGCAGTTGGCTGTGCCTGCGCCACCTGTGGTTGATTTAGCCCGGTATTTGATAACGAACTCACCTTTGTTGCCTGTTTCAAAGGATGCTGTGATTGAAATATATCGGCACAAGTTGGCCGCTCGTTTAGGCGAACAGTTCTCGGATGAGTGGTGGGAGCCGCAGTTGGCCCTCAGCTTATTGGGTGGATTTTTGCAGGATGGCTGGGCGGTGGTGCTGAAAGCCACCAATTGGCGGGTTGGTGCGCGAAATCGTGAGCAGTGGCGGGCTGATTTGGTGTGGTGGAGTGAGTGGGTTCGTGCCGGTGCAAAATGGTTATAAAAAAAATCTTGCTTGACATCTGTCAACTCTCGATTAGAATCAAATTAACTGTACATTGAACTGCGACCACTCTTACTCAAATAACTAAATACTCAATCTTACTTTCAACATCGTTTATAGCGACTAATGCCTCAAAATTATCGTCTGGGTGTGTTCATTACGCGATTACTTCTTTTTATTGGTTGTTTTTTAATAGGCTGTGCTGGATTTGGTGGGGAACTGGAACCGACTTTGGTGGTTCCTTCTCCAACTGTTGACGCTTGGGTGGTGGAAACGGCCGTTTCCTACCAAGCCCTACGCCCCATCCAAGGCCAATTTGACGGTGCCGACTGGTCAGATGACGTTGATCTATGGATGGGTAAAAAACACACGCTCATGATTGATCTGGGAAACTACTTTGGCGAAGGTGACTTTGCTTGCGAGATGGTTGTGCAAACGATGGGACAACCCGATCAAATCGCTACTCCAGATCACGACTTATGGCCGCACATACAAACGCTGCCACAAATTGAGACACTCGAATCAACAACAATAGCCGAATATCTCGTTTACTACTGGCGCAGCACAAACGATTTCCTAATCTTCATTTGCGACGACAGCATGATTACCGGTTCAGATTGGTTTTATGCTGGTGAATAACAAAATAAATAATTTCCGCTGAGAACGCAGAGAAAACAGAGGGCAAAGAGCCAATCTGCATACCCTGCGGTGATTGTGGGGGTGGCTGTTTTATCATCTGATTGATGTTGAAAAGCCTTTGCGCTTCACATCAACCTGTTTCAGGAGGAAATAAATGTTATGCGTAGAAGATTGTTGATTTTGTTTGTCGGGTTTCTGCTGGTAATCGTGGCGATGTCCACATCCACATTACTTGCCAATCCCAGTTTGGTTCAACTTGAACCAGCCCCCACACCTGAGTTAGTGCCCATTCGTGATGGTGTTGTGGTTCGGGTCTATTTTGATGATTTGGAGACTGCATACCAGATTGCTTCTTCGTTTGAGCCGATGGAATCCAATTATGAGCTTGGGTATCTTGTGTTATCCGTTTCAAATGATGAATATAACTTGTTGTTGGAAACAGGAATGCGCGTTGAGGTTGACAATTTACGCATGTTGCAGATTGTGCAGCCAGGGCTTGAACAAATACAAACGATTCCAGGATATTCCTGTTATCGAACGGTGGAAGAAACATTTGCAGCAGCTCAAGCAATTGTCACTAATCACCCCACCCTGGCTACCTGGACAGACGTTGGTAATTCTTGGGAAAAGACCAATGGGTTAGGTGGCTATGACATGATGGT
>QQUD01000074.1 GCA_008501785.1 Chloroflexota bacterium | reverse complement strand
TAGGGTAGTGAGCAAGCAATTCCATTTACCGGCAGCGAGCAGGGCGGTGCGCTGTTCTTCGGAGACATCATAGGCTGGATCGTCGTTGAGGAAGAAGGGGATGATGCCGAGGTGGAAACCATGCTCGATGTCTTTGCCGGACATTTGCATTTGCTGCAAGGTGAAGTAGCTGCCAAATGCGTCGGCTCCACAAATGTAGGTGGGGAGTCCGTCGTCAGCGCTGTAATTGGGTCCCCAGATTGGGTCTGGTGAGTCGAGGTTGACGGTTGGTGTGTCGTTGTTGGTAGTGGTGGTTGTAGTGGTATTGGGAGCGGAAACGGCCGTTGCTTCAGCCTCTTGCAACCTGCTATTGATGGCTCCATAAACTAATGCGCCACAAATACCAAGTAAGGTGACACCAATGATGGCGATAAAGATGATGCGTGTACGATCCATTTTCATGGAATTCTCTCCTCAAAAACTAGTTAAATCAGAATGTGTTGATACTGAAAGGGTAGAGTAACCTGAATTCACATTGACATCAAGTTTTTACTTCACCCGTATATATGGGATATGTTGTTGAATATTGCTGAAAAATAACCCTATCTACCGGTATTTACGTTCGATAATGAAAAAAAGTTGCGAGACAACTATACTTTGTAGCCAAGATTCCTTAGAACATCGTCAGCTGTTTGGCCGTGGATGATTTCGAATTGGTAGGAATCTTTTTCATTTTCACGATCAATCAAGAGTTCATAGGCTTCGGGCAAAACGCAATGTTTACTACCACGCACACCACCAAGCATTTCTTGATAGGCTCCGATGGAAAAGAAACCGATGTAGAGGTTTTCTGTTTCTACGGGCAGGTAAAGTGGTGATTTGCTTGGTTTGGGTGGATAAACATCGTCGCTATCGCAGGTGATGCCGCCTAGCTGGACTTGTTGGAATGGCTTGTCTAGGTGGTTGAGTGGCAGCACAATGAAATGTTCGCTGAGCGCCCAACTATCAGGAAATGAGCTCATGATTGAGCCATCGATAATGTACCAGGGCTGTTTGGATGCGTTTTCTTTGGTGGTGATGATTTTGAACAGATGTGCGCCGTGTTCGGATGTGGTGTAACGGCCGAATTCGCCCATCACATCTGGTTCTGGCACATTATACCGCTGGCAAGCATCTTTCAGGGTGTTTAAAAGTTCGCGGACGAATGCGCCGTAGTCAAAGTCAAAGTCAAGCGTCATTGATACCGGCATACCACCCCCGAAATTGAAAATAGTCAGACTTGGGTACCTTTGGCGCAACCTGGCAAAGACTTCAATGCCTGGTTTTAGACGGCGTATGAATTCGTCGATGTCGGTGAGCTGGCTGCCAACCATGTTGTGGAACATTTTTAGGGACAGGTTTGGTGCGGTCGCGATGTAATCGGCCGCTTTCCAGACAGTGTCGATATCAAAACCAAAACGGGAGTTTGCCGTGTCCATTTCTTCTAAGGTGCGGTTAGAACCGTAGCTTTTTTGGCGAATGCCGATGTCGAATTGATAGCCAGATTCTAAAAATGGGACGATTTCGTCCATGTTGTCTAACACGGGGATGACGTTGGGATGTGCATCGCGTAGTTGAATCAAGTTGGCGGCATAAGCTGTACCAGGTGCTTTAAATCCGTTGCAAACGATCAATCGATCTTGTGGGAGAAGTCCACGATCAATCATGATGCGAGCGATGTCTACATCAACTGTTGAGGACATCTCGTGGTGTGCCCCTGCGGATAAGGTGGTGCGGATGATTTCTTCGGCGGCGTTTGCTTTAGAAGCGTAGGCATAGTGGAATTTGCCTTTGTAGCCAACGTCTTTAATGGCTTCCGCAAAGATTTGATTCATTCGCTTTATTTGTTGGCGAATGATGGGGAGGTAGACAAGTTCTAGTGGGCTGGGAAGCTGTTCCCCAAGGCCCTGATCGTTGTGCTGATCCAGGAACAGCTGGGTCAGGTCGAGGTCTTCGAGAAATAAACGGCCGTTTTCTTCACGCAAATACCGATTAAATTGATGTGCATTGGGCACAGGGTTGTTCTGTTCCCAACCGACCACAGGATGAGTCATCTATTGCCTCCACGATTGTTCAAGATAGTTTGATTATATATCGGAAAACTATGTTTTTCGATTTTTAAATTATACCTTGTTTGCCTTATGTAAATAATTGAGAAAATTTTCACCCGATTTTTGTAAATTATCGTCTAGGGAAAATGACAAAGTACGAATGTTTATATCGTCTAATTGAATATTGAGGGGATGGGCGAGTGGTGTGGGATAGATGAGGATAGCCTGGGGGGCTTGTTTCGCATTCGCGTAGGCAATGATTTGGTGAATATCGGATGGGTCTGGTTTGGCATGGGTTTTGTATTTAGTGTCGAGAACGGCCCAAGAACGGCCGTTTTCGTCATACAGCACCAAGTCAATGTCAAATCGTAAGTCGTTGTGTTCCCCCAGGTGGACTGATTCTTGTACCTGGAGCTGCCAGGGTGATGGTAGATGCGCTTTCATCCAGGCGGCTACAAATTGCTCAAAGAGTCGAGGCATGTTGATTAAAAAGGGTTTCATCTCATGTTCCCCAGGCTGATGAGTTGGCCCAATATGGTCGAGAAAGAAACGGCAGAGGGCGTGCATAAGCTGGTAATCTTGGTTGAGACGCGAGTAGGTGCGGTTGATGCAGGCTGAGGGTGTAAACGGCCGTAACGATACCGAACCCGCAAATAAATGATAAGCTTTACGCACCAGTCGCTGTGTCGATGCGCGACACAAACCTGTTTTTGCAATACGGTATAAAGTGAACAGCAAAATTTGATTGTCAGGAATATCGCTTGACTGTTCATCAAATTGGCAATTAAGGTCTGGGCTAACTGTTGCTGAATTTTTTTGCAGGAGCAAACGCCCGCGCAAAAATGGTAATTTACGATTATAAGGTGCATATAGTCGGTGTAGCCCAATTTGTCCGCGCCGCACTGCCCATTTTGCTAGCATGTTTGCTAAATGATCAAAAAGGTCCTGAACTGTGTTAACTGTAATCAAATTGTCTAAAATATAAATGCTCTGTAACTGATAAGCATATTCCCACATTCGAAAAATATTTTGAAGAGATATTTTAGGCTGTAAAAATAGTCGTTGTGAAGATGTTAATGGAATCGTGCCAACCCAGCCCAGTGGTGTGATTTCCCAATGATCATTTGTTTTAGGATTCGGGAATGTGACGTTGAGGACCCCTTTTTGCACATCATACGCCTGCCACAGTTTTTCTCCGACGTCGTTCGAGATTGTATTTGCAGGAAATCGACTGGTCTGATGTTCAGTCAGTTCGATGGCAATGGTTCTGTTTTTATCAAGCATTATTTATTGGGATGAGTAGGTTTTGAGGGTGCTTGGGGAAGCGTAAACCAAAATTTGCTTCCTTGATCGACTTCACTATCTACGCCTACTTGACCACCGCACCGTTGAATAATCCGGTAAACAATGGATAAACCAAGACCTTCACCTCGTACTCGCATCTGGTGTAGTCGTGTGTGTGGTTTAAAAATTCGAGAAATATCTTCTTCTGCAATACCCTGGCCATTGTCCTTTACCCAGATAGTCACCATACCATCTGGCTTCAGGTCAGATCCAATTTCAAGATGCGGCGGGTATCCACCGTATTTAAGCGCGTTATTCATGTAATTAAATAAAGCTTCTTCAATCCAGGGGTCATGTCCCATAACGTCAGGCCAATCATCCGGTTCTTGAATCGTTGCGTGATTGTCTTCAATTTGAAATCGTAGCCGTTTTTTAACCTCTTCTACAATACGTTTCATATTTATGGGAACAATTGGAATATTTTCACCGCGTATGCTGGCCAACAAAAGTAATTCGTTAATCACATTGTTCATTTTATGACCACTTTGAATAATACGATCATTTGCGTGATTAATTTCATCATTATTGGCGTGACGATAATGCATATCGATGTAGCTGGCATATCCGATAATTTGGCTGAGAAGACCTTGTATCTGATGTGCCATTGTGTGTGCAAATTCATCGAGCGCGATATTTTGGACCATTAATTCATCTGTTCTCTGGCGCATTTCAGCCTTGACTTCTTCGTGAATTGTAATATCCCGCAAGGATACTTGGAAGACTGGCTCACCTTCCCATTCGGATTCAACAAATCGCAGCTCAATTGAGGCGGGATCGCCACTTTTCCTTTTGACTGATAGTTCTGCTGTTCCCCCTTTTGATCTGGGCAATGAAAATGGTTGCCCCAATAAATCATTTTTGTTGCTGTTTAAGATGATTTCAGCAGCTGGATTTACAAATTTTACAGTGCCATGTTTATTCACAATGATGATGCCATCTGGATTCCGTTCAATAATGGCGCGTCGTCTGGTTTCGCTGGCTGCCAGGGCTGCGGTTTGTTTTTCTACTTGGGCACGAAGTCTATTTCGCTCGATGGCATACCGAACCGCTCGGGTGAGAATACTTGACACGAGTGAATCATCTTTGGTTAGATAATCTTGAGCACCTAGTTGCATTGCTTTTATGGCAAGTTGTTCATCACTATACCCACTAATGATAATGATGGGAATATTGGGGGCAACTTTACTAATACGATCAAACGCTTCCAGATTTTTGCTATCTGGTAGAAAAAGGTCGAGCAAAATGATGTCAAATCGAATGGTTTTTAAATAGGCTAATGCACGTTCTGTGCGTTCTGCATGATGAAGCTCGTATGTTGGTGGGTCAGAAATCGTCGGTTTGACACTACTCAACAATTTGCGAATGAGTCGAGCATGAGCTGGATTGTCTTCTATTAACAGAATTTTGATAATGTCCATCAGCTTTTTTGATAGTAGCCTAATAAATTGATATTTGTAAATCAACCTTAATTTTACATGCTTTTTCTGAATTCGAAATGCGTAAACCTAATGTTGAGTATTGCAACGATTTGTGGGGACAAAATATCTGCCGCACCCGCCGAGGGCTGAAGCCCCTGGCTACGAGGTGGAAGGCCCTCCGGGCCTGACTGATTCTTAGCCCTGAAAGGGCTTTCATCTCGTAGATGGGGCGTTCACGATACACATGCAGAATTTATGTCAACAAAAAAGCGATAAATAACGTGTATACTTATGCAAAAACAGGAAGAATTCTCATGAAGTATCATCATCAGACATGGCATATCCCAGAAGAAACCGTTCGA
>QQUD01000613.1 GCA_008501785.1 Chloroflexota bacterium | reverse complement strand
GTTGATTCCTTGTCGAGAATGCAAGGCAAATCTATGGTTGATTCAAGCGTCACCGTCATGGTTTGACGAATGTCAGTGGCCGATGCCGCAATTAGCAGATCAAATTCTCCATCTTCGGTGATCCACTGTTTGTGCTCAGGATGATAAAAAGCAAAGGCACGGAAATCGAGCTGGATTGAAACTGTTTTCGTTTCACCCGGTTGTAATGCCACTTTGGCAAACCCTTTCAGCTCTTTTTCTGGCCGTACCAAACCAGCCTTCTGATCGTGGACATACACCTGGACGATTTCCTTACCGGCTGTGTCGCCTGTGTTGGTGACATCTACCGACACCGTTACGCCATCCACATCCTTAAAGGTGCTGGTCGATACCTTTGGATTGCTGTATTCAAAGGTGGTATAGCTCAATCCATAGCCAAATGGGAATTGAACAGGCATTTCTTTGGCGTCATAATAGCGATAGCCAATGAATATGCCTTCACCATAATGCACTTTACCGGCATCACCCGGCCAGTTGAGGCGGGATGGTGTGTCAGCCAGTTTGAGCGGGAAGGTTTCGGTCAGTTTGCCACATGGGTTGACCTTGCCAAACAGCACGTCGGCGATGGCTACGCCACCTGCTTGTCCCATCATCCACCCTTCAAGAACGGCGGCAACATCGTCAATCCAATCGCCCATGGCGACCGGTGCGCCGTTGTTTAAAACGACAACGCTCTTTGGCTGCACGTTGGCAACAGCCTTGATCAATGCAATTTGTTGCTCAGTCAGGTCCAGGTCCGTGCGGTCGTAGCCTTCGGATTCTTTATAGGTTGGCAGCGCAATGTACAAAACGGCTACGTCAGCCGATTTAGCGAGTATCACCGCCTCATCAATCAACTCTTGACGGAACGAATTGTCAGTAGGATAGCCTTCTGCATACGTTAGCTCAGCATCCTCAGCTTGCGCCTGGAACTCTTTGAACGGAACCGCTACCTTGGTTGGGTTGATGTGGGAGCTGCCGCCGCCCTGGAAATGAGCATGTTCGGCAGAACGACCGATGATAGCAATCTGCTGCTGGTCTTTGAGCGGCAACAAACCGTCGTTTTTGAGCAGCACCATTCCTTCAGTAGCGATGTGATGCGCCAATTCATGGTGTCCATCCACATCGAAATCGCTCTCTGCGCCACCTTTTGGTGTTTCGGCAGCCATCAAAACAATGCGCAAGATGCGGCGCACGGACTCATCCAGCACAGCTTCTTCTAATTCGCCAGACTGTACTGCTGCCACTACTTCATTGACGCGACGCTCTCGCGGACCAGGCATTTCCCAATCCAATCCACCTTTCAGCGCAGCCACCCGGTCACGTACCGCACCCCAGTCGGAAACAACCAGCCCCTTGAATCCCCAATCATCTTTGAGAATTTTGTTTAGCAGCAGATCATGTTCGGATGCAAACGTACCGTTGACTTTGTTGTAGGCACACATCACCGTCCAGGGTTGTGCTTCTTTGACTGCTTTTTCAAAAGCAGGCAGGTAGATTTCATGCAGGGTGCGCTCATCTATTTCGGCGCTGATGCTAAAGCGCTGAAATTCCTGGTTATTCGCAGCATAATGTTTGAGCGAAGTTCCAACACCTTTGCTCTGTACGCCATTGATAAAATTGACGGCCATCTCACCGGCAAGGTAGGGGTCTTCAGAGAAATATTCAAAATTACGTCCGCCCAATGGGGAGCGTTTCATGTTTGCGCCGGGGCCAAGCAGTACATCCACGTTTAATGCAATACATTCCTCAGCCAGTGCTTTACCCAATGTGCGGATTAACTCTACATCCCAGGTAGAAGCGAGACAGGATGCGGTTGGAAAACAAGTCGCTGGTAGGCTTTCCATGGCCATTTCATGGATATTTGGTACACGGCGAACGCCGTGTGGTCCATCAGAAACGATCATTTCAGGCACGTCCAGCCTTTCTACTGGGGTTGTGGACCATGCGCTGGCACCAGTGCAGAGTGCTGCTTTTTCTTCAAGCGTCATTTGTTCGATAATAGTATGAATTTTCATTGCATTTTCCTCTAACAATAATTAATGAAAAGGTGCTAAAAGCATCAATGTTTGTTTAAATTTCCCTGGAAACGTTTATAAGGCATGGTGGCCTGGTTATTAGTTTCCGGGGAAATGCACTTTTCAATTTAGGCATGGCAAACCTCCCGAATCCTTCTCAAGTTGAGAGAATCTGATCCTCAACAGAAATTCAGGTATCATTTTAAAGTTTTGGAAGTAGCCAGCTTTGTTAATGAAGGGTGGTGTTTATTCTTAAGACGTAACCAGCCCCCTATGGCAATCTGCTTAACCGAAGAACCGGCTGAAAATATATTTGTCGGTTCTTTGGCTTATTCAATATCTTTACACCGTTGAGAGATCCCATTCTTCATAGATTTTGGGAACATCGTTAATCAAGCGTTGTGTATATTCTTCTTGCGGGTTTAGAATCACATCATCTGCCGAGCCGCTTTCGACGAAGATACCTTTCTCCATGATGTAGACTGTGTCAGAGACGTAATAGGCGAGACCAATATCGTGTGTGATGAAAATTGGCGTCATTCCCTCTTCGTCGCGCAGGTTCATTAGCATATCTAGAATGGTGGCGCGGGAACAGGCGTCGATCATTGAAGTAGGTTCATCGGCCAGCAAGATTTTGGGCTTGAGCAAGAAGATGCGGGCAATCATGAGGCGCTGCTGCTGCCCACCGGAAAGCTCAAATGGATATTTGTTGGTCAATTCTGCAAACTTCAGATTTACGAAGCTGCACGCTTCCGTCATCATTTCTACTTTTTGGTCATAGGGTAGTCGGCCGCCACCGCGCATCTTAATACAATCTAACAGCACAGAATCGATTTTGTTGAAGATGTTGTAGGAAGAGAACGGGTCTTGGAAGATGGCCTGAATGTTTCGCCAATACTCTTTTTTCTTCTTATGTGATCGGATGTCGCGTTTCTGCCCTTGGAAGTAAATCTCACCCTCGGTAGGGTTGATCAAACCGAGCAGCATTTTTGCCAGGGTGGTTTTGCCGCTGCCTGATTCACCGACGATGGAGATGATTTCGCCTTCTTTGAAGTCGAAATCGACATGATCGACGGCGACGGTTTTATTGCGGCCAAAGCCAAAAACTTTGGTGAGTCCTTCCCCTCTCAAGCATGATTTGGTTTTATCAGCCATTTTCACGAGCCTCCTTTGCGTATTTCGCTCTCAATTCTTCTTCGGAAAAGATGCAGCGATAAGAACGGCCGTTATCCAACTCCGTCAACGGAATCGAATATACCATACAATCTGGCCGGACATATTTGCAGCGAGCCGCAAACCGGCAGCCCTTTGGCGGGTCTTTCAGATTCGGAGGCACCCCAGGAATAGAGGTTAGTTTCACATCCCGCAGCCCTTCTTCCGGCACAATAATCGACCCCATCAGACCCCGTGAATAGGGATGAAGTGGATCAAACACAGCTTCTTTTGAGCCAGCTTTTTCCACAATCTGGCCCGCATACATGACCATGATGTCGTCGGTCACATTGAATAGCAGGGGCAGTTCATGGGTGATGAAAATCATCGCTTTGATGTACCCTTTGTCCATCAGGTTGCGCAGCATCTTGATTACCATTTTCTGCGAGGTCACATCCAGTGCAGAAGATGGCTCATCGGCGATGAGCACTTGTGGTTTGAGGATGACCGAAATGGCGATCACCGTGCGCTGTTTCATACCACCTGATAGTTCAACGGGATATTTTTGCAGCACTTCTGCTGGCAGCCCCAAAGACTCAAAGAGCGTCTTGGCCAGATCATAAATCTCTTTTTTGGTGACAGTTGCATCATGGGCATGGATCACATCTTCGATGAAGTGGATAATTCTTTGGGTGGGGTTGAGCGCATTCATGGCGGCCTGGGGGATATAGGCAATCTCATTCCCTAAAATCGCTTTACGAACCTCATCGGGGTCCATGCCGGTGATGTTAAGATCGTCAATGATAATCTCGCCACCTGAATAGTGCAGCGGTGGGAAATAGTAGCCCATCAAGCTAAGTGCCAGTGTTGATTTACCGCAGCCAGATTCTCCAGCAATGCCTAACGACTTTCCTTCTTCGATCTTTAGAGAAACATTGTCAACTGCGTAAATGTCTTCATTAAAACGGGTAATATATTTTGTGGTTAATTCCCGTACGTCTAACATAACTTTGTTCATTTTAACCACCTAATCCCTTAATGCCGGATTGAATACCTGATCAAGACCGGTATTCATCAAGTTCATTGAGAATGCAATTAGCGCAATCGTGAGAATGACGGGGAAGTAGGCCCACCATTTACCCAAAATATGCGCCTGGTAGATCATTGCCCAGTTCATCATCAAGCCCAATGTGGGTACGTCTGTCGTTTTAGGACCTAACCCGAGAATGGACAGCCCTGCTTCCGCCAAAATACCGGAGGAAATTTGCAAGATGAGCGCCATAATCACATAAGATGCGATGTATGGGAAAATGTCCCTGAATATGATGTGCGTAATTGAATGGCCAGAGAGTTTTGATAGATTCACATGGTCCCGGTTGCGCAAGGAGATTACCTGCGAACGCACCGCCCTGGCGGTCCAGACCCAGCTTGTAAATCCAATCACCACCGCAATAGTCACAGCACCGCGTTGGTCCTGGCTGATACTGAATGAAATCAGAATCAACAACACAAAACTGGGGATTACTGTGAACAGATTGGTAACAAACATAATCGCATCATCAACAAACCCACCGACATAGCCAGATACCAGTCCGAATATTAACCCAATTAAGGTCGCAATTGTACCAGCAACAAGGCCGATCTGAAGGGATACGCCGGTTGCTGCGATCAATTCAGTAAGGACATCACGCCCAAAGTTATCGGTTCCCAGTGGCAGTACGCGCACGTTTGGTACCTTATTGACGTTGATGTAAGCGGTTTGAGGAACATTGCTGGTTTCTTCGAGAACGGCCGTTTCCGCATTCACCTCAGCAATAACAGCATCTTCAGTTGACAACAGCCCCTGAATGTTGCTATTCAGCCGAATATAGTAATTGCGGTCAGCATTTGTCATGCCAGGAAGGCGGATCGTCGGATCAAAGTTGTTAAACCATTGGTCCAATAGTTGTTCTGTGTTCGTAGTGTCAATCTCGCTTTCAGCCATGCCGTTGCCAACCAGCCATTCTTGAAT
>QQUD01001080.1 GCA_008501785.1 Chloroflexota bacterium | reverse complement strand
GCAGAATTATGCGGATTTGTAAGCGTGACGCTGCTCTGCAAGGAATTGTTGAATGATGTGTAATGGAATAGCTAGCCCGACCTGTGGTCCTGAGATCATGGTGTTGATGCCCACAAGACGGCCGTTTTCATCCACCATCGGCCCACCAGAGTGCCCAGGACGCAGTTGTATGCCAACTTGAATCATTTCACGTCCAGAGCCATTCCACTCCATTGGCACGCCAACCGCAATCACATTGCCAACAGAGGCTGCACCCAGCACACCCCAGGGGTGGCCAACGGCCGTTACCCACTGCCCAATTTTCAAAGCTTTGGAATCACCTAATTCAATTGTTGGTAAATTCTTTGTATCAATGGAAAGAGCAGCCAGGTCTAGCTTGTCATCAGCCGCGAGGAGTTGCGCGGGGTAAGAACGGCCGTCACCCAATGTCACCTTCGGCTTCCGCTTTCGCACCACATGAGCATTCGTCAAAATCAACCCATCCTCACGCCAAATCGTACCAGCCCCAGCCCCCCGCCGCCCATTCGACACCTGCACCAAACTCCGCTGCACCGCCAAAATCACCGATGACAGTTCCCTATTCAAAGCATTCAAAGTCTCAAACATAACATTTCCCGTTTTCTGATTCTTGTTTTCCGTTTTTTGTTGATTGTTGTTCGTTGACTGTTTTTTGTTAGGAAGGCCGTTCCCCAATCACCACATTCAACGTGCTAACCTGCCCCCCACGCAAAATCTTCGCTGGCGTCTCTTGTCCAACACGATCAGAAGTGAGCTGCGCCAGCAAATCATCATGATTTTGTACAGGAGAGTCAGCTAAAGCCACAATCGTGTCTCCCAGCGTCAAACCGGCATCTTCGGCAGGGCTGCCAGATTCAACAGATACAATCAGTAGCCCACGTTTTTGGCCTAATTCATCACGGGCTGCATCAGGCAAGCGCACTTGTTGCGTGCTCACACCCAGGTATCCGCGCTTCACACGACCATGTGCCAGCAGCGAATCCGCAACCCGCGCCAAAGTGGGGGTTGGAACGGCAATGCTTACACCACGCACCAACGCAGATGTGTTCAATCCGACTAAATTGCCGTTGACATCGACCAGTGGACCACCGGAAAAACCGGGATACATGACCAAATCAGTTTGCAAATACCGATCAATTTTGCCACCCATACCGGTGCGCCAACTATCGCCCAGGGCGCTCACGATGCCGAGGGTTGCTTGTACAGTTCTGCCAGGGCGCCCCAGTGCCAAAACAAAATTACCGACACCAAGCTCATTTTTGTTTGTTTCGGTGAGTGCTGACAGCTCTGAGGCATCGGTGCGCAGGATGGCGAGATCAGTTGTGGGATCACGGCCAACCAGTATGGCACTGGCGGAGCTGCCATCGGCAAAACCAACTTTGATTTTGTCGTCACGAGTTACAATGTGGTGTGCGGTGACGATGACGCCATCTGCAGACCAGACGATGCCGGTGGCGGGCAGGCGCTTCCGCCCTTCGACGCGCACGACGCTGGGACCAGCATTGCTAACGACTGTTGCGAGACCATTTGAAAGTTCAGCGAGTACAGACATTTGTTTCTCCAAGTTGTTGAGTGTTAAGGCGCGACGCACTTCAGAAAGTGCGTCGCACCTGTTGGTTTGTAAAATATTTGTGTCTTATCATAAAAGTTTGTTGCATAAATGGAATCAGTTGAAGGGGTGGGGTTGACCTGGAAGAATGGTTAGGTTGAGTTTTTTGCAAGTCCATTTTTTTTTGAAATCTGCTTTCACCACCTCTCCCCAACCCTTTCATAACTTTTTCACAACTTTTCACGATACTTCAAATCATTAACGCAAAGGCGCTAAGGCGCTAAGAAGAAGCAAAGAATAGTTAAGAATATGGTACATCATCACATATGAAAACTGAATATTTCTGCACTTCAGCTTCTTCGCTGATTGGCTGATTAGCTGACTAGCTGACATGCTATTTTTATAAGGAGTAAGTTTCATGTTTCGCAAACGATTTGTGGGTGGATTGCTCGCATTATTATTGGTATTTGGCGGCCTGAGTTTTATGGGGCGCACCTCTTATAGTCGAGGTTGGACGGATGGCTATTTCTCGGCACAGCAGGCTGAAAGTAGTGAAGATGGGGCGGCGGAAACGGCCGTTCCCCCTCACTCTCGCTTCCGCGCACCCTACTATCGAGGATATTCGCCCTTTGCCATGATTATTGGCGGCATCTTTAAATTTTGGTTGTTCATGATGCTGTTCGGGTTTATCTTCAAAATGTTGTTCTTCCGTCGCTGGCGGCGGGGACACTGGGGTAAACAGGGACATCACTTTCGTGGACGTGGCCCCTGGGGATCTCCTCCTTGGTGTTATGGGCATGACTCAGACGATGAGCCATACGAGAAAAGCCCAGAAGATGTAGAACCGGATATTCGCTCGGCGTAAGGAACCGGGAAAAGTAAACGGTAATCGGTGAAAGGTGGTCGGTAAACCATATCGCTGATTACCGTTTACTGTTTACCGCTCCAGGGAGGAAAAATCATGACACAATCATCTCAAATTGACACGCCAAATGTGATTATTTTGCCACCAAGATTGTATTTTGGTGCAATTGTTATTAATGTGCTGCTGTTTTTGTTTTGGCCGATGCGATTGATGGCTGGGAATTGGATTGTGGTTGTAGGAATTTTGTTGGTGATAGGGGGTGTGGTGTTGTCGCTCATGAGTGAACGAGAGTTTATACGGCGGGAAACGGCCGTTAATCCTCACAATCCAGCCACCACACTCGTCAAGTCTGGCCCTTTTCGCTACAGTCGCAATCCCATGTATGTTGGTTTAACCGCCATTCAATTAGGTGTAGCGCTGGCCCTCAACAGCCTCTGGGGAATCATTTTATTGATTCCAACCTTACTTATCATGCACTTCGGCGTCATTTTACGAGAAGAAGCCTACCTCGAACGCCTCTTCGGTGAAAAGTACCTAGCCTACAAACAATCTGTGCGTCGCTGGCTCTAACTCGTGGTAAGATTACCTTCAAAATGTCTGAAAGCTGAAAGCTGAAACCTGATTGCTAAAAATATCCATGAACGAACTGATACTTGTTGTAGACGACGAACCCAAAATTGTAAAACTGGCCCGAGATTATCTAGAACGGAGCGGGTATCGGGTGGTAACGGCCGTTAACGGCCAAACCGCCCTCACTATTGCACGTCAAGAGAAACCAGGCATGGTTGTGCTCGATTTAAACTTGCCCGGTATGGATGGGCTGGATGTGTGCCGCACTCTGCGCCGCGAATCCGATGTGCCCATTATCATGCTCACGGCGCGAGTCGAAGAAACAGACCGGCTGATTGGATTAGAGTTAGGGGCCGATGATTACATCACCAAGCCATTTTCGCCACGTGAATTGGTGGCGCGGGTGCGTGCCGTGCTGCGCCGCGTGAGCGGTGGTGTGCATCAGCCTGGTTTGATTCGAACTGGTGATCTCGAAATTGACCTGGAAGGCCATCGTGTCAATCGTGGCGGCGAACCGATTCAGCTTTCACGGATGGAGTTTAACTTGTTGACCGTGCTGGCACAGCATCCAGGGCAAACGTTTAGTCGTGCACAGTTACTTTCTCGATTGCATGGCGTGGCTTACGATGGCTATGATCGCAGTGTTGATGCCCATGTAAAAAATTTACGGCGCAAGTTGGAGCCAGACCCAAGCAATCCGCGCTATGTGGAAACTGTTTATGGGATTGGCTACCGCTTTACGGATGAGTTGTAATGCCCTGGAAAAAACATTCACGCTTTAAAGGCCGGTTCTCGCAGCGCGGCCCCGAACATTGGCAGAAGCGCTTTGAATCAAGACGCCGCTTTGATGGACCTCCCCGCTGGAAACACAAGCAGCCCCGCGTGCTCTTTTTTCGCATGGCGTTTATGTTTGGCATGATGGCGTTGCTGGTTGTCGGTGGCATGATGGCGCTGGCATTTTTGATTACGCGGCTGTTTGAGGGGGATGGCAGAACGGCCGTTCTCGTCTGGATGGGTGGCTGTGGGCTGGCTGTCGCGCTGCCGATCATGGCTTTTGGGATGGCGATGCGGGCTTGGAGAGGAATTGCAGCCCCGCTTTCTGAAGTGATGCATGCCGCTGATGCTGTAGCTGAAGGCGATTTGAGTACACGCGTTGGGGAAAAGCGTCCAGGTGAATTTGGCAAGTTAGCGCAATCATTTAACCGTATGGCCTCAGAACTTGAGCGGGCCGACCAACAGCGTCGAAATTTAACGGCTGATGTCGCTCATGAACTGCGCACACCGCTTCACATCATCCAGGGCAATTTAGAAGGCGTTTTGGATGGGGTCTATGAGCCATCGACTGACCACATCAATGATACGCTAGAAGAGACGCAGCTATTGGCGCGGCTTGTCGAAGATTTGCGCACGCTTTCTCTGGCAGAATCAGGCCAATTGCCTATGCGTCACGAAAAAGTGTCAATTGCTGAACTATTGGCTGATGTGCAAACAAGTTTTAGCGGTCAGGCAGAAGCTGCCAGCATCGATTTGCGCCTGGCTACAAATGGCGATGTTTCAAAAATGCACATCATGGGCGACATGGACCGACTGGATCAGGTATTGAGCAATCTAGTAGCGAACAGCTTGCAACACACGCCCCCGGATGGCAGCATCACCTTAAAAGCAAAGTTGGTAGATGACTCGGTGCAGATTCAGGTGCAAGATACGGGTAAGGGGATTGCTGCCGACAATTTACCGTTCATTTTTGACCGGTTCTGGCGTGGCGATAAAGTGCGAACGCACCACGAGGGCACTGGCAGTGGTCTGGGGTTGGCGATTACGAAGCAGTTGGTGGTGGCGCATAACGGCCGTATCTCCGTCACCAGCACCCCCGATGAAGGAACCACCTTTACTATATCCCTCCCACAATCTAAATTGGACGCGGAATAGAAAACGAGTTTAGGCATGGTTCAGAATGAGACAAATCACCTTTACACTTCCGGCCGAAGAGGGCGACCACAAGGGTGCGCCCCTACACGAGGTTGAATCGTAGGGGCGACCCTTGTGGTCGCCCAAAAATTGTAAAGATCATCTGTTTTGTTTTGAACCATGCCCGAGTTTACAGATTCCATGCGCATGGAGTATTTCTAATTTATTTTTGGGTTGCTGTTTTGCAAAGTTGCGGTAACTGATTGTTGAGGTGAAAAGATGTCTTACGCAATCACATT
>QQUD01000217.1 GCA_008501785.1 Chloroflexota bacterium | reverse complement strand
GCGAATTCGAGATGCAAGTGTGCGTGGATTTGCCCTAGGTTTAGCGGCTCACGGTCTGGGTACGGGGATTGCATTTCAGGAGGGCGAAGAGGCGGGGGCATTTTCTGGGTTAGCGATGGGGTTGAATGGGGCGTTAACGGCCGTTCTCGTCCCCCTCATTATTCACTTTTTCACCAGCCTTTAAAACTTGAAATTATGAGAATATCTCGTGAGGCGTTGGATGCGAGAAAGAGAATCACAATTTTCCAAGTTGAACATGTTGCCTCCAGAGAAAAGCGTGTCAGCATGTCAGCATTTCAGCCAGAAGAAGCTGACTTGCTGACTGCCTGAAATGCTGACATGCTAATTCGCCTTCTTAATTGCATGCCCACCAAACTGATTTCGCATGGCTGCCAGCAAACGTGCGGCGTAATAATCTTCTTCGCGGCTGACAAAGCGAGATTGGAGCGCTAGGGTAATAACGGGGGCAGGTACGTCCAGGTCGATGGCTTCAAAAACAGTCCAGCGACCTTCGCCGCTGTCGGCCACCCACGGTTCGATGTCGGTCAGTTCTTGATCGCCGGATAGGGCATTGGCGGTTAAGTCGAGCAGCCAAGAGCGAACCACGCTGCCGTGTCGCCAGATTTCCGCGATTTGGTGCAGGTCTAGCCCGAAGGTTTCCTTTGCTTTCATGATTTCAAACCCTTCGGCATAGGCTTGCATTAGCCCATATTCGATGCCGTTGTGAATCATTTTTACAAAGTGGCCGGAGCCGCTGGGTCCGACATGACCCCAGCCTTTGTCCACACCAGGTGCCAACGTTTTCAACGCAGGGCTGACGAGTTGGACCGCTTCAGGCGAGCCGCCAATCATCATGCTGTATCCCTCGGTTAAGCCCCAAACGCCGCCACTTGTGCCAACATCGACAAATTGAATGCCTTTTTCGGCAAGCATCTCGCCACGACGCATGGTATCTTTGTAGTTGCTGTTGCCGCCGTCAATAACGACATCGCCGGTATCTAAAATAGTGGCGAGGCTGTTGATGACGCCTTCGGTGGGGTTGCCGGATGGCACCATCACCCAAACTGTACGAGGTGTTGACAGCTTTTGGGCAATGTTGTCCATGGAATTGGCGGCGACTGCGCCTGCGGAAACGGCCGTTTTCACTGCCTCTTCATTCAAATCTGAAACCACTACACGATGCCCACCTTGCAGCAAGCGTTTTGTCATATTGGCACCCATTTTCCCCAGTCCAATCATTGCAATGTCCATAAGTTGTATCCTTTTTAAAGCGTTATATTTTAGTTTATTAGTTTTTGTGTAAATTGTGGCAAGGTGTTGGAGAGCAAGGCTTTCATTTCTTCCTTGCCTATTGCCCCTTGCACCCTGCATCTTGACGCTGTGTAAGGTTCCTTTCATTACCTGACGGCGTGATTTGGGGCTGAATGTGTGATGAGTAATGAGGTGGTTTGGGGAAACGGCCGTTTCGCGTTCCCTCACTTTTTCTTATAATCTTTCGTGAAAAAAATCTCAAACATTATATTAGGAAGTAACGATGGATTTATCGAAATTACCCCCAGAATTAATTCAGCACATGAGTGACCTCATGGCTAGTGGCAAATTGCAGCTGCCACCCCCAATTTTCACCGAGATGGAAGGGGAATTTATAGACATTAACCTGGTAGAAAAGACCTTAACTGTGCGTTTCCCGGTGCAAAAACGTTACCAAAATCCAATGGGTTACATGCAAGGAGGCATGATTGCCACGGCAATCGATAATGCTATTGGTCCTTTGAGCTTTATGGTTGCGGCTCCCAACGTCACCAAAACGATGGAAGTTAATTATTTGCGACCTGTCTCGGCAAACATTGAAAATATTACTGTCGTTGCCACCTTTGAAGGGCAACATGAGCGTGAATTGACGTTTGTGGCCGATGTGCTGCGGGATGATGGGGCCAAGTTGGCTCAGGCGAAATCTATAAATGTTTTGTTAAAGCGTAAGTAGAAATAAAGCATTAGGAGGGATGTGTTATGAAATGGTTTTTTGTTTTGTTGGGTTTGTTGCTGGTAGCCTGTGGGGGAGAAACGGCCGTTTCCTCACCCCCTAAATCCGAAGCCATCGCCTGTACGGTGGCATATCGGGCTGGCGTTAGCCAACCCATTGAGCGGGAAGAATCAATTGCGTTTGGCGACAGCGATTCAGAGCAAACAGTAGCTTTTACGGATTTGGAGTTTCATGCGGCGTACAGCGCAGGTGAGTTGAACAATGAGCGAGCGCTGCGGGTGTGGGTGACGAGTGCGGGAGATGAAACGGCCGTTTTCCACTCCACCCTCTACCAACTCAATCTCAATAGCGGTCCGCAAAATCAGTTCGTTGGTGGACATGGTTTTACAGGACTAAACTACAGTTATCATCCGACATCGGGTGCTGAAATGCAGTTTTGGTGCGAAGCGAATTGAATTTTGTAGGGACATGGCAGGCCATGTCCCTACACTATGTTGCAATCTTTGCCGTCGAATGAATTCGACGTCTGAGTCTGAAAACATGTTTGATCTGGCAGACCCAAAATTCATTTTGGGGCATTTGGGAAGGGTAATTAATACCCAGATTTGCCCGAATCTTGTTTCTTGCCAGTCAATGCTTCTTCAACAATCGCCACGCCGCTGCTGGCACCGATGCGATTGGCTCCAGCTTTGATCATCGTCAATGCATCGTCTAGTGAACGGACACCGCCAGATGCTTTCACGCCAATTTTGGGACCTACAACTTGTCGCATCAACGCCACATCTTCCACTGTGGCCCCCCATTTGCTGAAGCCAGTTGACGTTTTCACAAAATCGGCTCCGGCGCGGGCTGCGTAGCGGCAGACGCGCTCTTTCTCGTCGTCGGTGAGCAGGGCGGTTTCGATGATCACTTTGCAGAGTGCGCCGCCGCGATGGGCTTCATGCACAACTGAGGCAATTTGACGTTCGACAAATTGGTTTTCATGGTCTTTCATGGCCCCAATGTTGATCACCATGTCGATTTCGGTTGCGCCCCCAGCGATGGCACGTTGGGTTTCTTGGATTTTGTCGCTGGTGGTGGTGGCACCAAGTGGGAATCCGATAACCGTACACACCTTGACATCGGAGCCTGCCAGTTGACGGGCCGCAAAACGAACGTGGGTGGGATTAATGCAAACAGAGGCAAAGTTGTACTGTTTGGCTTCTGCACAAAGTGTTTCGATGTCATCTTCGGTGGCATCGGGGCGCAGCAGGGTGTGATCGACGATACCTGCGATAAGTGTGAGATCCTCTTGAATAAGCTCAAGCAGTTCTTGATGGGTGGCGGTTTCGGGAGATTCGATGATGTCGGATTTGAAACTGCGTCCGGAAGACGGCCGTTTCACCCCAAACACATCGGCAATCGTTGCTGCCAGGTCAGCAAACGTGCTGCGAACCCCTAGATTTACCCCATCGCGTACATGCTCACCAGTGATCAGGATCGGCACGTATTCACGTGTGTGATCTGTGCCAGGGTAGGTGGGGTCATTGCCATGATCGGCGGTGAGGATGAGCATGTCATCTTCCGCAAGGGCGTCTAGCAGTTCAGGCAGGCGTTGGTCAAATTCAACCAGCGCATTCGCATAGCCGTCTGAGTTGTTGCGATGACCGAATTTGGCGTCAAAATCAACTAGATTGGTGAAGATGAGGCCGCGATCTGTTTGTTCGCGCAGGGCTGTCAGCGTTTTGTCTACGCCGTCCATGTTGGATTTTGTGTAGATGTACTCTGTGGTGCCTTTGCCGTCGAAAATGTCTTGGATTTTGCCGACGGCGTAGACCATCAACCCTGCATCTTTGAGTGCGTCCATCACGGTTGGAGGCGGCGCGACAGAGTAGTCGTGCCGGTTGGCGGTGCGGTCGAAGCTGCCCGGTTGACCCACAAATGGTCGCGCAATCACGCGGCTGACTTCGTGTTCGCCGCGCAGCAGTGTACGCGCTTTGTGGCACATGTCGTACAGGTCGTCAATGGGGATGATTTCTTCGTGCGCGGCAATTTGGAAAACGCTATCGCCAGAGGTGTAGATGATGGGTTTGCCGGTTTCCATATGCTCTACGCCCAACTCTTTGATGATTTCGGTGCCGGAAGCTGGGTAGTTGCCCAATGTGCCGCGACCAATGGCGGCTTCGAATGATTCCATCACTTTGGGTGGAAATCCGTTGGGGTAGAGGGGAAACGGCCGTTCTAACTGCACGCCCATCAGCTCCCAATGCCCGGTGGTGGTGTCTTTGCCTGGGGAGACTTCGGCCATTTTGCCGTAAACGGCCGTTGGCTCAAGCTGTGGTGTCATTCCTTGGATGGCGGCGATATTGGCAAGCCCCATCGCCTCCAGATTTGGCAGCTTTAAGCCGTTAACAACTCGGGCAATATTGCCAAGCGTGTTACTGCCTACATCGCCATATTCTGCGGCATCTGGTAGTTCACCAATGCCCACGCTGTCTAGTACGATAACGATTACTCGATTTATTTTCATGATATTCCTCGGAAAGATTTACTCATTCGATATGATGCGCTTGCATCACACCTATTGCTCCATTTTATCACCTTTGTGAACCTGAAGAAATTATAGAGGGGTCAATTTAAAACCGGACAATTCATTCGTTTTCGTTTTCGTAATCGTAATCGTAATCGGTTTCACATTCGATCACGATCACGAATGACGATCACGATTACGAATGAGGAATATTGTTGGGATATTTTGAAGAGCGTGTTGTTTATTGTCCGAACTTTAATTGAATTCTCTATCAGCTTGAATTTGATCCTTGACAAGGTGACTGATCTTATATATGATTAGTCATATATTAGCATAAACAGATATGGAACGATTCAAATGTCATTAAAACACGCAATTCTTGGTTTTTTATCTTATCGGTCTATGACAGGCTACGATCTGAAGCAGGCCTTCGATCAATCTGTGCAGCACTTTTGGCCTGCTGATCAGGGGCAAATTTACCGCACACTCAATCAACTTGAAAAGGCTGGTTGGGTTAGTAAAGAAGTGATCCATCAAGAAGATCGACCCAATCGAAAAGTGTATCATATCAATGAAGCGGGCAAAGTGGAGATGCGCACCTGGTTGTCTACGCCGTTGCCAGCACCAACAAACCGTGAACCATTTTTGATTCAAGTTTTTATGGGCGGATTGGTGAATCAAGGGAAACGATTGTTCATTATTCAAGAAGAGATGAAGCGCA
>QQUD01001092.1 GCA_008501785.1 Chloroflexota bacterium | reverse complement strand
GAAGATGAGTTGTCTGACATGCCCTGGTTCCACGTAGGCGAAGCAGACATCTTCCCCGAGGAGTTCCCCCACTTTGTCACCGTTGCGCCGGAGCTGGAAAATGCTTTCAACCAGCAACATACTGACCTATTTGACGTGAACTTTTGGCAGCAAATGCAGCAACAAGTTGCTGCCGGTGAATTTATCCATATCTTTCCCTATTCGCGCTCTCAATAACGTAAGCCTTCAAGTGCAACGCACTTTTTCCAGAGTAATGCGACACAATATGTCGTTTGTAAGTGCGTCGTACCTTTGGGACTGAACGCTTACAAAATAACGTTTGTCAGTTTGCTATCTCCTTTTTGTCACACAAATGTCATCTTCAATCACCAAAGATGATTTATGCTGTCCACAGATTGCACAGTAAACCAACGAAGTTCTGAAAATTGAATACCATATTTTAATTTATTCACAATTCTCTCTGCCATGGTGCAAGAGCAAGACGGTTCACCGTCTAGAAACGGCCGTTATGTCGCGAACGGCCGTTTCTTGTCTCTTTTTTGTAAAGGTATGTTTTGTAAAGGAAGTGTGTTATGCATCAGCAGTCCAGACCCATCACATGGTTCCTCATCAGCTTAGTCTTCATCGTCCCGCTCATTTTAGTCGCTTGCAGCTCCACGCAATTTGACGCATTCAACGCCAGCGTTGCAACCATCAACCAAGAAATCGACCAATCCTTAGAAACGGCAGATGGGTTTATCTTTGCCGGGAAAGTTACAGACCCAACTTCAAAACAGTGGCTTAACAATTATCTAGTCATTGTATTTTTAAACGGGAAAGAAATCGGCCGTCATGTTTCTGCATTGGACAAATTTGAAAATAGTGGAGAAGGCGTACACGATGGATTATTCAAAGTTGCGTTTCCAAACACCTATGAACTGACTACCGAAACATTCTTCCTTCGTTCTGATGGCGAATTTATGGGAGTCGGTACGGCTCATGGAACGCTGGGTAATGCCCAATATTTGTACGCCTGGTTTAATGAAATCGAACCGGGTCGCTTAATTCGTATCCAAGTCCCCGACAAGCAAATTGAATACGCCATCAAAGTCATGGAAAATCCTGTAACAGAACTGCCCGAAGATTTATTGGCATTTGGCCAAGCGCAGCTTACATTAACCGATCAGGTTATGGCAATGGCATCTGAGGCAAATATCGAAACGGGTGGTCAAGAAAATCTATCCGTTTCTACTGAATCAACAATGCTCACTGAGACAAATATAGACAAGTCAGAAGTACGCTGGACACGAACACTCTCAGGCTATTATGGAAACCGCTATGAGGTCTGGGAACGTTTCATCCAGCCAACGGTTCCTAACCTTTCCTGGAATGAGTTCAAAGAACAGGTGCTCATTTACAATCCACAGCTAGTCACTGATGGCAATATTTTTTACCCAGAAAAACTTTACATCATTCCAGAAATGAATTAAAAAATCACCTTAACCCTCCACAACGACATCCGCCATGTGCCGGTCCCGAATTGGGGCCGGCTTTTTTTGCGATTTTCCCCGAATGTGTCATGATCTGTGAACAGTGATCGGTGATCCGTAATCGGTAATCAGTAAACAGAGTACTGTTTACTGATTACCGATTACCGAATACCGATTACTGATTACTGTTACGAGGGAAAATGTAAAAAACCGATGGTTCAACTATACGATTGGGTTAAGAAACAAGCGATTGGCACAAAAATTAACAAACGAGGGACACAAGTTTATATTCTCTCGTACCCCAAAAGCGGCCGTACCTGGCTGCGACTGCTGATTGGCAAGGCGATTTGCGACCGGTACAGCTTGCCAGAATCTCTGATGATTGAAACGTACCAGATTACCAGTCAGGCCGGACTGCTGCGCACACATTTCAGCCATGATTACTCGTCTATTTTAAGTGGCTTCCCCTACCACCGGATGCCAACTAACAAATCAGAATATGCCAACACAAAGGTGCTATTTGTGTATCGTGAGATTAAGGATGTGCTGGTTTCTAGCTATTTTCAAGCCACCAAGCGCACAGGGCGTTTCGAAGGTCCGATCTCAGATTTTATTCGCAGCGATAAGTTTGGCGTGAAAAAGATTGTAACGTTTTACAACAGTTGGTATGAACAACAAAATGTGCCGCAAGACTTCATGGCGCTGTCTTATGAGGAAATGCATGAAAATCCACAGGCAGCGCTGCGCCAGACCTTGTCATTTATGGGGATGGGCGATATTGAGGAGGAGTTGTTGGATACGGCCGTTAACTTCGCCGCCTTCAAAAACATGAAAAAACTCGAATCCTCCGGCTTCTTCAACGACAACAAAATGCGCCCCAAAGACACAGACGACAAAGACAGCTACAAAGTGCGCAAAGGCAAAGTCGGCGGCTACACCGAATATCTTAGCCAAGCAGACATCGAATACGTAGACCGCACGGTTGCTGAGATGGGCTGTCCATTTTTGTTAGAAAAATAATCACCAATTGTAGGGGCGGGACAAGGCGGAAAACATTTGACATAGCAATGCATCTTATCTCCGCCTTGTCTCGCCCTCATGTCATGGGGTGAGGCAACCGGAAGAGAAGGCCCTTTGCTCCGTGAAAATATCACCCCGGTTGCCCCACCCCTACCACAAACAATAATTATTTTGGAGTTCTTTTTATGACAACTCACCCCGATCTTTTACCAATCGAAGCAGTTGCGACTTATCCACTTCCTGGTATGGCAATTCCTGGTGCTGTAAGGTTTAGTCCAGATGACAGCAAAATAAGCTATTTGCACAGTGCCGAGGGCAGCCTGACACGCCAGCTTTATCAGTTTGATATTGAAACTGGGGTGCAATCCTTGTTGGTAGATGCTGCCGCAAGTGGCAATACCGAGGAGAACATTTCGCTCGAAGAAGCACTGCGCCGCGAGCGAATGCGCCAGCGCGAAGTTGGTATTACACAATACACCTGGCACAAATCAGGCAAAATCTTGATTCCACTGCAAGGTGGCATTACCATTGCGGATCAACCGGGTGAGTCACTACGCGAATTGCTGCCACCATCTGATGCGCCAGCAATCGACCCGCATTTTTCGCCAGATGGCAAGTGGGTTGCTTACGTGCAAAATGCGGAACTGCATGTGATACCTACAGCAGGCGGCACACCACAACAGCTCACGTTTGGCGCTGCCGCAAGTGGCAAAACGCATGGGTTAGCCGAATTCATCGCCCAAGAAGAGTTGGACCGCAAACAGGGTTACTGGTGGTCGCCAGACAGTCAATCGCTGGCATTTGCGGAAGTGGATGAGACACATATTCCGGTCTATCGCATCACACATCAAGGAAAAGAAGCGGTTGGTGATGGCGCACAAGAAGATCATCGCTATCCATTTGCTGGAATGGCAAACGCCAAAGTGCGACTGGGGGTTATTTCCATCAGTGGTAGTGAGCCAATTTGGATGGATTTGGGGCGTGATGAGGATGTGTATCTAGCACGGGTGCAGTGGGCATCTTCAGAAAAACTGCTGGTGCAAATGCTAAATCGTGAACAATCGCAGCTTGATTTGCTGTTATTTAACTCGACAACTGGTGAAAGCAAGATATTGCTAACCGAAACGAGTGAGGTGTGGATTAATTTGCATGAGATGTTACGGCCGTTACCCTCCACCGCTTCACTCCCCAACGGCGGCTTCATCTGGGCCTCAGAACGCACGGGATTTCAGCATTTGTATGCTTATGATTGGGATGGGAGGATGATACGGCCGTTAACCCAAGGCAATTGGCTCGTCACCAGCATCGCTGGCATCGACACCCAATCAGAACAGCTCACCTTCACCGCCACCAAAGAATCACCCACCGAAACCCACCTTTACACAGTCAACCTTTCTGGCGGTAGCATAACACGTGTCACAAAAGAGACTGGCACACACGCGGTTGTTGTCAATTACGCGAGAAAGCGATTCATCGACATTCACCACAACAGCCAAACCGCCCCAACCATCACCCTGCGTTCGCTCGAAAATGGCGAAGTTTTGCAAACCATATTCACGAACAACGATGAACGCATCGCAGAATACGATTTGCCGACGCCGGAATTGGTCATGCTCAACAATCGGGATGGCGTAATGCTGTACGGAGCCATTTACCGTCCACCAGAAACATTTGGGCATGGTCCATTTCCCACCATTGTTAGCGTCTATGGTGGACCTCATGCCCAGCGGGTGACAAACAGTTGGGGAATGACGGTTGATATGCGAGCGCAATATTTAAGCCAACTCGGTTTCCTCGTTTTCAAGCTAGACAATCGCGGCAGCGCACGACGCGGGCTGGCATTTGAAGGGGCGATTAAACACGACATGGGCAATCTAGAAGTACAAGATCAGGTCGATGGTGTGCGTTGGCTCATCGATCAAGGATTGTGCGATCCGGGTCGCGTGGGCATGTACGGCTGGAGCTATGGCGGCTACATGGCAGCCATCAGTCTCGCACGTGCTGCAAACACATTCCGCGTAGCTGTCGCCGGTGCGTCTGTAACTCATTGGGATGGCTACGACACAGGATACACCGAACGATACATGGGCACCCCTCAAAACAATGCCGCCGGTTACGAAATTAGCAATGTGATGCAGCATATCGACAAGATGGAAGGAAAGCTCTTGCTCGTACATGGCCTTATCGACGAAAATGTACATTTCCGCCATACAGCACGCTTAATCAACGCTCTCATTCACGCCCGCAAGCCATATGATTTGCTACTTTTCCCCAATGAACGACACATGCCACGGGGTCTAGCGGATCGCATTTACATGGAAGAACGCATTCGGGACTATTTTGTACATAATTTGTAGATGAATGGGGGTTCGGAAAATGGGGGTTGGGAATTAGAGAATGGAGCCAGCCCCCAATCACTAGTCCCAAATCCCCACTAAATTAGATATTGCTGTAAATGCCCCCCCACCAGTGGATGCTTCATCTTCTTCAAGGCGCTTTTTTCGATTTGGCGGATGCGCTCGCGGGAGAGGTGGAAGATTTTGCCAACTTCAGTGAGGGTGTGGGATGTGAACCCGTCTAAACCATATCGCAAGCAAAGAATGTGTGCTTCGCGTGGGGTTAAGTCTGACAGCATTTCTTCAATTTTTTCTAAAAGCAGTTTGTTAGCAACTGTTTCAGCCGGTCCTGACTGCTCGGCGTCTTCTAAAAAATCACCAAACTCACTGTCTTCA
>QQUD01001044.1 GCA_008501785.1 Chloroflexota bacterium | reverse complement strand
ATGAAAAAGCTGTTGATCTATTGAGTCAAAGTTTGGCATTGCAGCGGCAGTTTGGCGGGCCTAAGGAGATAGGTCTGGCGATTAACAGCGTGGCGGTTGTGCTCCAGGCACAAGGAAAACTCTCGGAAGCAATCGACATGTACCATGAGGGACTGACCATTCAGCGGGAAACGGGAGATCAAATTGGTCTGGCGCAAACGCTGCAAAATTTGGGGGCCGCAGCCATCGATCAGGGAGATTATGCCTATGCGCAGCAGGTCAGCATAGAAAGTCTGGCACTCTTTCGGCAGTTACAGTTGAAATGGGGTATTGCTTATGTCTCGATCAATCTGGCCTTAGCTTTATTAAGACAGGGATCACTGACTCAGGCACGGCATCACATCATGGAAGGCGTCCGGTTGTGCCGTGAAATTGAGAGCCAGGACAGTGTGGCAGAATGTTTAGAGGTGCTGGCTGGTATCGAACAGGGTGTCGGAAATGCCCCACTGGCAGTCCAACTATTGGCGAAAGCCGATCTGCTGCGTACAGAAGTCGGTGCGCCGCGTCAGGCAGGCAGTGAGGCAGATTATCAGCAGTTAACGGCCGTTTTGCGCGAGCAGATGAGCTTCGACATGTTTACCACTTATCAGCAAGCCGGACAAACTCAACCCCTAGAAAATCTGATCAAAGATCAGGTGTGAAAACAGACTCCCCGTCAACATTGGGTTCGTTTGATTACCATTTTTATTTTTGACTCGCCATCAAAAGCATTAGCCGCACAAATTGGGTTAAAATGGTTTTTAACAACCGAACATTACCTGTATCATCATTGATAGGTGCAACGCACTTCAGAAGTACGTTGCACCTAAAAGTAGAGGGACTCTAATGAAAATTTCTCCACGCGAATCGGTTATTTTTGCTGAAGATTTTCAAGCGATGAAGGCCTGGTATCAAGATGTGTTAGGCTTCAAAGTCACCTTATTGGCAGAAGAGGATTATCATTATGTCAATCTTGAGAACGACGAGGGTGTTCGTATAGGCATAGCTGATGCAAAAGAGATGGGCATTACGCCTCAAGACCGCAGCAACAACACAGTCGTATTGCAATTTGAAGTCTCAGATGTGAAAATATTTTTTGCCTATTTACAAGAAAAAGGTGGAAGCGTCACCTTTGGCCCTTCTTTTGATGAAAAGGGTGGATTTTGGTTCGGTGGCTTCCACGATTTAGAAGGAAATCCATTTTGGGTGGTTGATGAAAATTGTCCTTGAAACTGAACGCTTGCGCTTACGCGAAATGTCCACGAGTGATGCCAAATTTATGTTGGCGTTGCTTAACGAGCCTGCATTCATCAAAAACATTGGTGACAAAGGGGTTCGTAACCTCGAAGATGCCAAACATTATATTTTGGAAGGCCCTGCTGCCAGCTATGAACAAAATGGATTTGGCCTTTATTTAGTTGAGCTAAAAGTGTCACACACGCCCATTGGCATGTGCGGACTGGTAAACCGGGACTCGCTGGATGATGTGGATGTCGGTTATGCATTCATGCCCGATTTTTGGTCCAAAGGGTATGCGGTGGAATCGGCAGCAGCGATAATGACATACGGCAAAGATACGCTAGAGTTGGATCGCATCGTCGGCATCACGGCATCTGACAATGCTGGCTCAATCAAGGTTCTGAAAAAGATTGGCCTGACGTTTGACCGCATGATCACGCTTCCCGGTGATGATGAAGAAATCATGCTCTTTAGCTAATGTGAGAAACGAGAAAATAAGTTGAAAACGGCCGTTTCTCATCCACCATTGAAGAAAGGGGAAAGGGGAAAGGGGCAAAGGATACCTGCGAACCACTCTTTACTTGCACCATGCACCTTGCACCATTTTGGAGGCTAAACATGCATATCAAAACTAATTTTCCCCATCGTGTTTGTGAAATTGAGAACTGCTGGATTCCGCTGGCAGATGGGGTGCGGCTGGCGGCACGGATTTGGCTGCCGGAAGATGCAGATGTGCATCCAGTTCCGGCCTTGCTGGAATATTTGCCGTATCGGAAAAGTGATGGAACGGCCGTTCGCGATGCCCTGCGCCACCCTTACTTTGCCGGACACGGTTACGCCTCGATTCGGGTCGATATGCGCGGCTGCGGCGATTCTGATGGGATTTTGTTAGATGAATATTTGCAGCAAGAGCAGGATGATGCGCTGGAGGTCCTGGCATGGATTGCCGCACAATCTTGGTGTAGTGGCAGCGTTGGCATTTTTGGTAAGTCGTGGGGCGGTTTTAATGCGCTGCAAATTGCGGCTCGTCGCCCTCCCCAGTTAAAAGCCATTATCGCCATGCACTTTACTGATGACCGCTACAATGACGATGTGCATTACATGGGTGGCTGCCTGCTTACCTCGCAAATGCTGTCCTGGGCAGCGGTCATGTTTGCCGCCAATGCAGCCCCGCCTGACCCACGCTTTGTTGGCGAGTGCTGGCGCAAGATGTGGCTTGAACGCATGGAAAAGACACCCCCGTTTATTGAAGCATGGCTCAAACACCAGCACAAAGACGCCTACTGGAAGCATGGCTCGGTCAGCGAAGATTACAGCGCCATCGACATCCCTGTTTACGCCGTTGGCGGCTGGTCCGATGGGTACAACAATTCGATTCCACGCCTGCTTGCCGGATTATCAGGACCGCGCAAGGGGATCATTGGCCCCTGGTCGCACAACTTTCCGGAGACAGGTGTGCCGGGTCCAGCCATTGGCTTTTTGCAAGAAAGCTTGCGCTGGTGGGATCGGTGGCTGAAAGGCGTGGACACGGGTATTGAAGATGAACCAATGCTGCGCTGCTGGATGCCGGAAGCGATGCGACCCGCACCGTTTTACGAAACGCGGCCCGGACGCTGGGTGGCGGAATCTTCATGGCCACCATCTTCTGTTAATAAAGAGACATATTTTTTAAACAGTGATGGGGTGGCAAACTGGTTGGGGAAAACGGCCGTTTCCCCCACCACCCTCTCCATTATCGGCCAACAAAATCACGGACTAGGCAGTCGCGAATGGTTCTGTATGGGCGTTCCTGGTGAACCGGCTGGCGATCAACGGTCAGACGATGGTCAATCGCTCACTTTTTCGAGTGCGCCGCTGACAGTTCCGGTGGAAATTTTGGGGTATCCCGAAGTTGATCTGACACTGGCATCGGACAAGCCGCTGGCGCTTGTGTCGGTGCGGCTGTGTGATGTAGCTCCTGATGGTGCATCGACGTTGGTAAGCTGGGGGCTGCTCAATTTGACGCACCGGAACAGCGACGAAACGCCCACACCACTGGAACCGGGCAAACAATATACCGTGACTGTGCGCTTGAATGTGATGGCAACCCAACTGCCTGCCGGACACCGCTGGCGGGTCGGCGTCTCGCCCACCAATTTCCGCCACGCCTGGCCATCGCCGCAGCCGGTGACACTGCAACTGTTTACTGGGGTAGGATGTCAGTTACGCTTGCCGGTGCGACCACCGCAGGCTGCTGATGCTGAGTTACGGCCGTTTGCACCCGCCGAGGTAGCACAACCACTAGCCATTGAGACGCTGCGACCCGAGTCACGACAGCAGTTCACGCGGCGCGATTTAGTAAATGAGGTGAATGAGATGGTGTTGCAGAAGGATAACGGCCGTATTCGATTTACAGACACCGACATGACTACCTCTAACACCAGTCACGAAACCCTCACCATCCACGACGGCGATCCACTCTCGATTGAGAACCGGGTGCAGCACACGCTGGTGTACGAGCGAGATGAATGGCATATTCGCATTGACACCGACAGCAAGTTAACATCTGATGCCGAAAACTTCTATATTACCTGTAGGTTAGAAGGGTTTGAAGGAAATACCCGTGTCTTTATCAAAAGCTGGGACTTTACCATCCCCCGAGACTTGATTTAAGGATGGGGATTTCATAAGTCACGCTGTCTTGATGTCGCGATTCTAGCCAATCGTTTCAGATGCCGGTTTTCGTCGCTGCTGACGCTTCTTTTTTGTCAGGTACGGCAGAAAATACAAGTATGCGCCACTAATTGCTAAAAACAGCATCAATAATGATTGGATCATCTCCCACTGTGGTATGTTTGCCATCACAGCGCCATTCCCCGATACGCGTAAGATAACTGATATTCTGTCACATTTGGTTGTCAAGCACTCAGGTGCCTGGAGGTTGCGATATAAACTATTTCAATTTGCAGCTAACTTCCATAAAATAGCAGCATGATAACACGGCGACAATTTTTACAAGGATTTTTGGGCGTAACGGCCGTTACCGCCTTCACTGGATATTATACATTTCGCATAGAGCCTTATTGGGTGAAATTCGAAAAACGAGTACTGCCAATTCGCAATTTGCCAGCGAAACTTGAAGGAAAAACAGTGGTTCAGATCAGCGATATTCATATTGGCAGCGAAATCGACTCAGATTTTCTGAGCAAACAATTGAGACGGGTAAAGGAACTGTCACCGGATTTTGTCGTGTACACCGGTGACTTCATTTCTTATCAAACAGGCGAACAGTTGCTACAACTAAGCCAAGTCATGCAGCACGCACCTCTGGGGCAATTGGGAACCGCCGCTGTGTTAGGCAATCACGATTATGGGCATGGGTGGCAGCAAAGTGAGGTCGCAGACGAATTGATCAAGCGCGTTTCTGATGTGGGGATACCTGTTTTGCGCAATGAAGTCAGATCGTTTGCTGGCCTCAACTTTGCCGGGATTGATGATTTTTGGGGGACGAACTATGCACCGGAGGCGATAACGGCCGTTCTCGACCCCACCCACCCCACCATCATGCTCTGCCACAATCCCGATGTCGTTGATCAGCCAGTGTGGAACGGGTATCAGGGCTGGATTTTGTCGGGTCACACACATGGCGGGCAGGTGAAGCCACCGTTTTTGCCGCCGCCCATGCTGCCGGTACGAAATAAATTGTATACGTCTGGGGTGTTTGATTTGGAAGACGGCCGTTTTCTCTACATCAATCGCGGTCTAGGCAGCCTCATGTCAGTGCGGTTTAATGCGCGACCAGAAGTCACAATTTTTACATTAACTACTCAGCAGACGGCAGCGTAAAGTAAAAGGTAGCCCCATCTCCAACCTTGCTTTCTACACCAACCTGACCATCCAATTTTTCCACAATGCGCTGCACAATCGATAGTCCCAATCCATGTCCCTCGGCGCGTGCTTGATGCAGCCGGGTAAATGGCGTAAACAATTTT
>QQUD01000499.1 GCA_008501785.1 Chloroflexota bacterium | reverse complement strand
TGTGAGCAGCCTGCCCGATATCGAGCTGCGCATGTATGGCCGTGATGCACAAGGGAATCCACTCGATTTTACCCAAGAGACCATTACGATTTCGCAAGATGGTACATCAGCAGGTCAGATCACCAATCTGGGAACGTATCAGGTGGGCACGTTTACCCTGTTCTTGATAGACATTCCGCCAGGTGTTGCTGGACAACTGCCAGCCTTGCAAGAAGCAATCAACCAATTTGCCCAGCCGCAAACAATGATAGAGCAGGTTGACAGCATGGCTGTTTATCAGGTGGGTGGCTCAAATGCAGTGGAACTGTTGGCTCCTACCAGTTTTCACAATAGTGTGCGCAATTTGTTTGCCTCGCCGCTGACGCCAGAAACTGGTCCGACAGCGCTTTATGATAGCACCGGTGGCTTGATTGATCAGGTTGAGTCGCTCAAGCTCAATGCTGAAAACGCCGCTTCGATTGTGCTGTTGACGGATGGTACAGATGCAGTTAGCAATCGGTTTGAAGCTGGTGAAGTGACGGAAACGGCCGTTCGCGCAGGCATCCCCATTCATACCATTTGGCTCAACAATGAAAATTTGGGTGAAGGTGCGCAAGAGGCGGGGCAAGAATATCTGGCGGCGGTGGCGGCTGGTTCGGGCGGTATTGCGATGCGGTTAGAAAATGCGGGTGATTTGCCACTCGTCTGGAATCGCATTGCCGGATTTCGAGATCAGGCACGTATTCGCTACTCGGTGGAAGGTTTGACGGCGGGTGATTTTACGGTGACGGCGCAGTTGGTGGTGAATACGGCCGTAAACGCCGAAACTACCATTTCCATTCCGCCCAATATTCCCAGCGTTGTCATCGACCTGCCTGCTGAAAGCCGGACACTGACCTTGCCCAATTTGGATAATCCGGTTGAATTGAAATTTGCTACGCTGCTGTCCTGGCTTGACGAGCAAGAACGTGGGGTGGAAGCGGCGCAGTTGATTGTTAATGGACAAACGTCAGCTGACATTCCGGTGGATGCACTTGATCAATTTACGGTTGCGTTGGAGCAACTCATTTATGGCAATAACAGCATTGAGGTTGTCATTCTCGACAGCCAGGGTATTCGCGCCCGCAGCCCAGAGGTAATCCTCACTGTTAACGAGGGGCGGCGTGACATTCCTGCAGAGTTAAATGCTGGGCTGGATGTGCAGGGTTTGTTGGGACGCATTTTATTGGTTGCCGCTATTTTGGTGATTGTAGCAATCATGTGGTTTGTGGCTTGGCGCGGTGGCTTAATTGCCCGTTTGGCGAAATCGTTGCCTCGCGGACGTTCATCCGGCCCTCGCGAACCGCAAATGACGATTACGGGTGACGACATCACGCCGAGTGTGTCTGTGCAGCCGATTGCTTATCTTGAAGTGTTGGAAGCGGCGACGGACATGTCGTCGTATCTGCCATTGCAAGACAATACGGTCAAAATCGGCCGTTCACCAGCGCAAGCAGATGTGGCATTTGAGCAAGATGTGACGGTCTCACGCTTGCACGCGACCATGATGCTGGAAGGTAGCCAATACCGCATTTTCGACCGGGAAAGCACGAGCGGCACCTGGGTCAACGACCGGCAGGTGCCTGACTACGGCGTGATGCTGCAGGATGGCGATGAAATTCATATGGGGGCTGTTCATCTTCGCTATCGGCAAGCACCGTAAAACTATGCAAAATACGAATCCGCAATGGTTGGCGTGGGTGCGGCGGATGACGTCGATTGCCCAAAATGGGTTGGCGTATTCGCCTGACCCTTATGATAAAGAACGATTTGAGATGTTGCAGGCGTTGGCGGCGGAGATAACGGCCGTTTACACCCAAACCCCCTTCACCATCCTCCACGACCTGTTTAAAGCCGATGTAGGCCACGCTACACCTAAAATGGATGTGCGCGGCGTGGTATTTCGTGATGACAAGGTTTTGCTGGTGCGCGAAAAGCTGGATGGCGGCTGGACGCTGCCCGGTGGTTGGGTTGAACTTGGCGAATCGCCCAGTGAAGCGGTTGAAAAAGAAGTGTGGGAAGAATCAGGTTTTCAAACAAAGGCTGTTAAGCTGCTGGCATTTTATGATCGAGATAAACAGGGGCATCCACCTCATCCGTATCACATTTACAAAGCCTGTTTTTTGTGTGAGATCAATGGAGGAAATGCACAAACGAGTATGGAAACGACAGAAGTTGCATTTTTCGGTCGGGACGAAATCCCCTCAGATTTGTCATTTTCGCGGGTGACACACAAGCAAATTGACCATTTCTTTGACCACAAAGCAAATCCTGATTGGCCTACCGATTTTGATTAGGGGGATGGGGGAGAATAATTCACAAATTAATTATTTTCTTTTTTCTTTTCAAGTAGTGTGGCTTTTTCAGCATCCGACAAAAAAGCAATGTCCAGCGCATTTCGCTGTGCTTGTGCTGCTTGCTGAAGGGTGAGACCTGCTTCTTCGACTGCCACGCGGTATTCAAAGGGCAAGTCAATCGCGCTGATGCCTGGATCGTCGGTGTTGATGGTGGTGAGTATGCCGTGTTCGAGCACCGATTTCATGGGATGGGCTGCGTAGGAAGGTACGGTGCTGGTTTGGATATTGCTGGTCAGGTTCATTTCGACACCGATGCGCTGTTCAGCCAGATAATCCATCAAGGCTGGGTCTTCGGGGGCGGCGATGGCGTGACCAATACGGGTCGCGCCTAAATCACGAATTGCCTGCCAAATGGTGGCCGAGCCACCGGCTTCGCCTGCATGAACCGTTATCTCCCATCCTGCATCTCGACCCTGTTTGAAATGATCAACAAACCATTCACCAGGGAAGTTCACTTCATCCCCTGCCAGGTCGAGCGCGACCAAATGGTCTCGCTGTGTGAGTAAGGCATTCAGCTCTTTTTGACCAATATTGGTGCCATAGGTGCGACTAATGATGCCAATGAGTTTGGCTTTGATGTCAAATTTTGCGGTGGCGGCAGCGATACCTGCTACCACCGCTTCGACCACGCCTGCGGGGTTCAGGTGGTGTGGTTCTGCCATAAACCAGGGGCTAAACCGCAGCTCAATGTAATCGATTCCTTCGTTGACGGCATCTTCTACATTTTCAAAAGCAATACGATGGCAGGCATCGTAATCAACCATAACGCCGACGTGCCATTTGAATTTTTGAAAGAAGGGCAGCAGGCCAGGTACGGGGGTGGTGACTTGGGCAAACGGCCGTAATCCTTCCACATTCTTTGCGGGTAGGGGTAAATTGTGCTTTAAGCCCAACTCTAAAATCGTTTCTAATCGCACACTGCCATCCAAATGGCGGTGCAGGTCGATTAATGGCAGGTTGGGATTGATATAGTTATTCATCATAGTAATTCATTGTTATGATAACAGTCACGTATTATTTGAACAACTTGTGTGGATAGCCAATGAGTAAGGTTTTGACATACCCTTGCCACAACATTATCAAGCCCTTAAAATTGGCAACATAACGTAAACCAGTGTCGGTAACATGCCACATTACTGCTATTGAATTGTAATAAAAGAAGATCCCACCATTCAACCACCCTGGTAGGGGCGATGCAATCGGGCGATACGTGGGAAAAACAAATAGCGTTGTCACCGATTGCGTCGCCCGTGTTGGTCAATCAAACAACCCGAGCGGGCGAGGCGATGGGGGACAATGTGTTGGTGAGTGGCGGAGGTGATAGCCCATCGCCTAGCCCCTAGGGATAGGTTGTGGTGATGATGCGTGTGAAAAACAAACGGCCGTTTTCCGCTATAATTGATTCCATCTTAACTTCAGGAATAAGCTCCTGTCAGGAAATTGATGTGATATGGACGAATTAACTCTTGTGCAACAAACGGCCGTTTCCACCCCAAATACCAGCTTCTGGTTAGGTCCCGCTGGCGCTGGCAAGACAACCGCGCTGCGGACACGGCTGCTGCGGCTGTTGGAAAGCGGCGAACCAGCGTATACGATGTTGATTTTAGTCGCAGAACCGGACCAGCAACGGCCGTTTCTAGACTTCATCCACCAATCCGGCCTGGGACCTTATGCCGATTTGAATGTGACCACCTACAACAAGATGGCGCAGGAAATGGTGCAGTTATTTTGGCCACTGGTAGCGCGAGATGCCGGGTTTGAGAAGCCATACCAACCCCCTTCCTTTCTCAGCTACGATCTGGCGCAGCTGTTGATGTGGCAAGTGGTGACGCCGTTGTTAGAAGAAGGCGCATTTGCTGATTTGCGTCTGCGTCCACAGCAAATTGTGAGCCAATTGCTAGACACGTTGAACCGGGCGGCGCTAAATGGCTTGTCACTCGAGGATGCGATTGACCGGCAAATCCGAACGTGGGCAGGGGAACCGTCCCGGCTGCGTCATTTGCACGAAGCGGCAGCGGCGGCACGAGGGTTCCGGCGCATTTGCCTGGAGCGCAGTTTGCTGGACTTGTCGCTGGCTGTGCAGGTATTTGATACAGGGTTGGTTCACCGAGAAGAATTTCACAAATATTTTAGGGAGCGATACCGGCATTTGTTGGTGGATAATGTGGAGGAGCAGACGCCTGCAGGTCAGAATTTTATAATGGGGTTGATGAAAGAAACGGAGACAACGGCCGTTTCCTACGACGCTGGTGGTGGCTACAAAAGATTCCTCTCCGCAGACCCGCTTGGAGCCAAAACTTTTAAGTTAGCGAGCAAACGCAGTCTTGATTTCAATGAGCAGTTTACAACCAACCTGCCCCTGATTCATTTAGCAAACCTGGTAGAAAATAGCTTGATGCAAACCCCTGCAAAACCGACGGAGATGGCGGAAACGGCCGTTTTGCGTCGTGTTGGGGGTCGTTACCGGCGGGAAATGGTGGCAAATTTGATGGCGGTGCTGCAAGAACTGATTGACGCTGGCACGGCTCCTTACGACATTGCTATTATTGCGCCTTACCTGGATGGAGCGCTGCGCTACATGCTGGCGCAGGCGCTGCAAGAAGCCAAGCTGCCCTATTTCTTGCTGCGGCGGCGTTCTAGCCCGCGTGATGAGCCGCGTGTGCGCAGTTGGCTGACGTGGTTGGCGTTGGCGCATCCGCAGTGGCAGGTTGTGCCTTCAGCCTATGATGTGGCTGAGGCGTTGACCCTGAGCATTCACGGGTTGGATCCGGCACGCGCTGAACTATTGGTGGAACGGTTGTATCGTGTGGAGGGGCCAGAGTTACGGCCGTTAGCCGAACTCCCAGAGCGCATTGTTGAA
>QQUD01000671.1 GCA_008501785.1 Chloroflexota bacterium | reverse complement strand
GGATGATTGATACGCTTGTTAGCTATGGCATATTGAGCGAGGAAATGAGGATTGAGACGATCTACACCAATGATTTTTGGGAACAGGCTCGGAGCAACAATAACTGACAAGGTTGTTCCTGTTGCCCCGGAATTGGAAACATTTTTATGTAAAAATTTGTTTCCTTTGAAGCGAGGCTGTTTAGAAAGTTGTCTACGATAGTGAGAATTCTATGATTAATAAATGGTTGCGAAGAATATCAGTACAGTACCGAATTGTTGGTGGTTTTTTAACCCTTTTGTTGTTCGCTGCTTTATCAGCTCTATTACTTGTATCCAACCAATTCTTCTTGGTTGACCGATTGGAGCAAGCCACCAATGTTGAAGCTCGGGCAGATCGATTCCTCTTGTTGGCTTCCGCACGTGTCGAGTCATCACGCGTCAATTTGTCCCGATACACACAAGGTTTGACCCCGAGTCCCTATGAGTCTCGAAATGATGTGGAAGAAGCTATTGGATTTTTGCAGGAAGCTCAGGGGTTTGTTGTTTCTAATGAACAGCGTGCGGACATTCAGCTTGTATTAGCGGCATTGGGAAATTATCAGGTACTTATTGATTCTGTAGAAGCAATCACCCAAGAATCAGGAAGTAGCTCAGCATCTCAAGCTGTTTTCCAAACTTATCGGTTAGGAAATGACATCGGTCAACGAATTGAGCAAACTGTTGCTGATAGTGAGGCTCGCCTGACAGAGGTTAATGAAGCTGTTTTTGCACAAGCCAGGAACAGATTTCTAACTTTTATTGGTATTTCTGTGTTTATTCTGGCCTTCAGTTTGGTGTTTTCTTGGATAGTATCGCAAAGTATTGTGCAGCCGGTGCATGAACTGCAAAGTGGTGCAGAAGCATTTGAGAAGGGTAAATTCGACACAGCAATTGCTGTGAGCGGTACAGATGAATTAAGTTCGTTGGGGACATCCTTTAACCAGATGACAGCGCAAATTAGGGATTTAGTTGTTGGATTGGAACAGCGTGTTGCTGACCGTACGCGTGCATTGGAAACCAGTAATGAAGTAGGGCGCAGTCTATCTAAAATTCTTGATATTGATGAACTCACTTCTGAAGTGGTTAAGCAGATTCGAGATGCATTTAATTATTATCATGCACATATTTACTTGTTTGATAATGATAAACAAAATTTAGTTCTCGCTGGCGGTACAGGTAGAGCTGGAAAGGAAATGTTAGCCAGGGGGCATCAGATTCCAAAAGAAAAGGGTTTGGTTGGTCGTGCGGCCGCCACAAATACGCCTATCTTTATTGAAAATGTGATTAGAGCAGCGGATTGGTTGCCGAATCCATTATTGCCAGAAACAAAAACAGAAGTGGCTGTTCCTATTGCTATTGGTGACGAGGTGCTGGGTGTGTTAGATGTGCAGCATAATCATCTCGACAGCTTAAATGAAGATGATATTAGTTTGCTGCAATCCATTGCCGTTCAAGTTGCATTTGCTTTGCAAAATGCACGAATCTATTCAATCGCACAAACCCAGGCAAAGAGAGAGGCCGTTATTAATGATATTAACCGACGCATTCAAATGGCGACGGATATTAATACCGTTTTGCAAGTTGCAGCTCGTGAAGTGGGTAAGGCGCTGGGTGCAAAACAGGTTGATGTACAAATTGGGAAGACGGTGAATGGAAACGGCCGTAACCATCATTCATAATTACTGCCGAAACATAGGTTTGCCTGAAAGGAAACAGTTGCTTTTCACAAATTTTATTATGGACGATTCCAAAGTGGAGAATCGAGAATGAGTCAACAAAACGACAAACTAGCCCAAAACGTTTTTTGGATATCAATGGGATTGATGCTCACTGCCTTATTTGTTGAGACATCTGTCATCATTGATGCAGTCAACAATAATTTTGCAATTGGTTTTACTCAATGGCGAATATACGGCATCATTTTTGCACCGATTCCATTATTGATTGGCACCCTTGTTGGAGCATTTATAAGCCGCAAGAAAAAACCAGTTCCTGCCTTTTATGCCGTTGTAATCGGTGGATTACTCTCTGTCTTTACAGCCTCCTGGGTTGCTGAAAATAGCGAGGTCTTTACGATGGTCATTATTTTAGGACTTGTCGTATTTTCTGCCTATATCTTGCCGGAACGAGCCTCTAGATTTGTCATTGTTGCAGCAGTTGTGACTGGTATTTCTGCAATATTAATTGATTTGTGGGTACCTTGGGATCGGTCGCTTGGTGCTGCCGAAGATACAGATATTGAGCGAATTGTTGCAGGTGCTGCTGTCACCATATTGATCGTCTATGTCTTTTCTCAGGCAAAATTCTTCAATTTACGTACCAAGCTTGTTCTTCTTTTTTCCGTTCTCCCTATCCTGATTATCGGGTCGATTGCTGTTTTACTTGGATTGTCGTTTCAGTCCCGTATTGAACAGCAGCTTGCTATCGACGCACAAGAACAAGTTTCCAATTTATCTGCAGAACTATCAGGCCAACTGGCCCTTGTTGAAGGCGATATCGAGTTCTTAGGGAAGTCGGCTACCTTGTCATCATACCTCGATATTCTTGAGGTTGATGCACCTGTGCAACTTGTAGACCTGGCGCGACTCGATGTGAACAACGAGTTTCTAAATTTTGCCCAGGCCCAGCAATTGTATGATCAAATACGATATATCGATGCTTCTGGGCAGGAAATTATTCGCATAAATACGGATCAGGGACATTCGGAGATTGTTCCTGTAAGTGCTTTGGGCGACAAATCAGGTCGATATTATTTTAAAGACACAGTAATTTTAAATGAAGGCGAAGTTTTCATCTCACCTTTAGACTTAAATGTTGAAAATGGGGAAATTGAAGTGCCATATCAACCTGTTATTCGATACGGCATACCCGTTGTGCATAAAGGGGAAAATAAAGGCGTTGTGATTCTCAATGTCAGCGCTGAAAAAGTGCTGGAGCGGCTGGCCTCGCATGATACCCCACGATTTTTGATCGATACTGACGGCTATTATTTGTACCATTTTGACGAAACCAAACAATGGAGCCGTGATTTACAATCTGGCTATAACCTCGATGAGGAAAATCCGGCACTATCACGTTCTATTTTTGCAAATGAATCTGGCACTATTCAAGATGATTCTGGTCTCTATGCTTATGATCCCGTTGTGGTAAGTGATGAACAGTCACCACGGTGGTTCATTGTTGAGATGATTAACAATGACTTTATTTCAAGCCAGATTCAGCAGACGTTTTCTGTCATTCAGACGATTGCTTATATTACTGTTCTCTTTGCGCCAATGATTGGCTTGTTAGTGAGCCACGCTATTGCTGTCCCTATCACAGATTTAACCAAGTCTGCAGAAGAAATTGCGTCAGGTAATTTGGATGTCGAAATAAAAGTGGTAGGAAATGATGAGATTTCAATATTGGCGTCTACATTTAAGATGATGGCGCAGCGATTGCGTAAGCAAGTGGGCGGGCTTGAGATTCAGGCGAATGAACGCGCGCGCGATTTAATGTTGGCGGCTGATATTAGTGCGCAAATTGGCCATTTACGTGATTTAGACGAGTTGTTACAAGAAGCCGTGCAGATGATTCGTGAGCGGTATGACTTGTATTATGTTCAAGTTTATTTAATCGATACAGATAGAGAAATCCTGACAATGCAGGCCGGTACAGGGGAAGCTGGTCACCAGTTGCAGCAGCGTAGTTTTCAGTTACCAATTAAGTCTGATTCAATCAATGGGATGGCTGCGGCTGAAAAAAGATCGATTATTGTGACGGATACGGAATCTAGCCAAATTTACCGCCCGAACTCATTATTACCAGAAACACGCTCAGAAGCGGCCGTTCCCCTCCTTGTATCAGATCAAGTGGTGGGTGTGCTTGATTTGCAAAGTCACACACCGTTAACTTTTTCAGAGGAAAATCGCCCTGTTTTTGAAGTGTTAGCTGGGCAGTTGGCTGTAGCCATTAATAATGCACGTCTTTATCAAGAAGCGGAAATAGCTCATGACGTTATAGATAATCAGGCTCGCACTGTTATCAAACAGGCATGGGAAGATTTTCTAGACGGTATTCATAATCAAAGCAGCATTGGATATCGCTATCAGGACAATGTCGTGCAGGAATTAGAGGCAGCGATGGCAGCAGTTGATGATCTGGCCAATATGATTCCAATTTCAATTGTGGGTGAATTGGTAGGCTCATTATCAGTAGAGAAAGATGGAAATGATGACCTTTCTAAATCTGAAGAGGAGTTTTTAGCCGTTGTTGCCAATCAAGTGGCGCAGCGGATAGATAGTTTGCGCTTGTTGTCTGAATCAGAGCGTTTTCGCTTAGAGGCGGAAGAAATAGCCAATCGCTTTGTTCGCGATTCCTGGCGAGAATACCAGACGCAAATCGGATTTGGTAACTACCAATATGATCAAAAACAAGTTCAGTTAGTCGCTGATGGGGGTGATGAAGAAACGAATGCAGCTATCAGCACACCATTGGATGTTCGTGGTGAAAAGATTGGGCAACTCTTTCTGGAAGGTGTCAATGCTGAAGATGAAAATGCTCATTATCTGATGGGGGTGGTTGCCGACCAATTAAGTGACCACATTGAAAAGTTACGGCTCAACCAACAAACTGAAATTGCGCTGGCTGATTCACAGCGCCAACGTGAAGAGTTGGCTGTGATTAACCAAATAGCCAGCAGTGTAGCGGCACAATTAGAAATTAAATCACTTTTAGAATCTGTATTAGACCAGCTCAAGCGTGTATTGCCTACTGATAGCTTTACAGTTGCTTTATATGACAGGGCAAAGAATGAATTGAACTTTAAGTTGGTTTACGATGCCATTAATGGGTATCGACATGATTTACCCCCAACTGTAGTGAAGCCGGAGCATGTGAGTTCTCGCATCATTCAAAATAGGAAGTCGGAACTAGTTCTTTTCACCGAAGAAGAGATGGAAGCGCAGTATCAAAACCGTCCGGCGAATCTGATCAGTGAAGACGGTTCTATAACGGCATCGCTCATGTTTGCGCCGATGACTCAAGGTAATGAGGTGATCGGTGTGATTTCTTTGCAGAGTTATGAATTAAATGCGTACACGCAAAGTGACCTTGACCTGATTACCGGTGTCGCCAGTTATGTAACAACTGGTATGCAAAATGCCCAGCTCTTTAATGAAATCCAAAGGCAAGGTGAAAAAGAGCGTGTGATTAACATGATTAGTCAGAAGATTCAGGG
>QQUD01000078.1 GCA_008501785.1 Chloroflexota bacterium | reverse complement strand
CGATTTGAAGCGATTACCGGCAAAGTGCAGCTTAAGCTAACAAAAGAACCCAATGCAACCTTTGACGCCCGTACCACAACAGGAAACATTCACTGTAATTTACCCCTCACCGAACAAAAAGAGAGTCGTCACTTCACAGGCGGACGTATCAGCGGCAAATTAGGTAGTGGTGAAGGCCATATTAAAGCGCGGGTCGTGACAGGTAGTTTACAGCTAGTAAGCGTCTAGAAATTTATCCCCGCATTGGAGATGAGTGTGTGCCGCCAATCCTGAGTCGCAGGTATACTAATGCTGCGAAATCTGGATGCACACATTTTCAAGGAGGCAACATGAATCCTGTCATTGGGCAATGCCCAATTTGTAACAATACTTTGCACGTCACACGGCTGCACTGCCGTCATTGTGACACATCAATCGAAGGTCAATTTGCATTAGGGCGTTTGTATCAGCTTTCCCCGGAGCAGCTTAGCTTTGTGGAAACATTCATTCGCTGTGAAGGCAAGATTAACCGGGTAGAACAAGAGATTGGTCTCTCTTACCCAGCCGTGCGCAGCCGCTTGACCGAAGTCATCGAAGCGCTGGGGTTTGAGGTGGGAGAACCAGAGCCAGAAATATCAGAAGAAACGCGCCGCGCCGTTTTGTCCGAATTGAGCGATGGCAAGCTGTCGGCAGAAGAGGCGCTTGAAATTTTGAGAGGCGGATAATGTAGTTTCTGAACTACATTATCCCACGGAGTAAGAATCATGAAGCATCCAGGTAAGATTCGCATTATTGAACCTTTTATTAGTTTGATTGTCTTTGCGGTTGCGCTTGTTTATATGGTGAATGTGTTGAATACCGGCAACTGGCTTTGGTTTCGCTCAACAGCCACCCATGTACGGCCGTCTCGCATTATCGTCATTGATCACGGCGAACGGATCGTGATGGGACCAGGACACAGCCAATTTAATGCGCTGGCTGACGCGGTAGAAGTCTCTTTAAGCAAACTGAATAACACCGACTTGATAAGTGTTGGCTTATCGGAGCAAACATTGGCCGATTACAACAACAATTCATTGGTGCTTGAACTTTATTTTGATCAACCCGTTGTGTTTAATTCGATAGCCCGAACCGGAGAACCTACCCAACTGTTGATTCCTATTGAAGGACGACATGCTGGAGGTGGATATGTTTTTCGAGGCGCACAGGGTGAATGGTGGCACGGAGCCATTCGCATGGCAAACCCCGCACCACTCATGAGTGCCCTGACCCAACTCGGCTACGAGGTCGCATTTGTGCAATAAGCATTTCAGCAACTCAGCATTTCAGCATTTCAGCTTCTTTGCTGATTAGCTGACCGGCTGACTGGCTGACTGGCTTTTTATAAGGAGACAAACAATGAGCAATCGTAAAGAAATCTTAGAATTATTGAGTCAAGGAAAAATTACCGCAGAAGAAGCAGCGGAAATGTTGAGTACGCCGGTAGTGGAAACGGCCGTTCCCACCAAAGAACAAGTGATTGAAGTTGAAGAAGAAACGGCCGTTCCCACCAAAGAACCGATGACAACAGGCCACACGCCATCCTGGTTCAAAGTGCGCGTGCGCAACTTAGACTCAGGGAAGAACAAAGTCAGCGTCAACATCCCCATTCGCATGTTCAAATTTGGGATGAAAATCGGACGCAAATTCACCGATGAACTCGACGACCTCAACTGGAACGAAATTGATGGCATGATGAAAAATATGCAAAAAGGCATGATCGTCGAAGTACAAGATGAAGATAGCAATGAACACGTGCAGGTATATTTTGAATAGAAAGGGTTGCAAGGGGCAAGTTGCAGGGGGCAGGGAAGAATTCTTCCTTGACCCTTACCCCTTTCCCCTTGCTCCTCTCCCACAAATGTGAGAAAGATTATGAGTCAAGAAAAAATTTTTACAGATAAAACACCACAAATTAACGTGACCGAGTGTCAGGGTGATTTGGTGATTCGCAGTTGGTCTGAAGGGGCGGTTCTCTGCAAAGGGGACAACTACGAACTTAGCCAGGATGAAACCGCCATTACTGTAAGCTGTCCTGGCGATTTGAAGCTGATGGTTCCTGAGGGCAGCGGCTTGACCATTTCGCAGGTGAGTGGCGATTTGGTGATTAAGTATGTAAACGGCCGTATTTCCATCCACGAAGCCCACCGCGACGTTGTGTTAGTCGGCACCGCCAACTTAAAGATCGGCACGATTCACAACGACCTGTCCGCCAAAAACATTGACGGCAGCATCAGCACCGAAACCATTCACGGCGACTGCGTTTTCCGCAATGTGCAAGAGCTAAACTTAGGCACCATTCATGGCGATGTCTCCGTGCGCAATGCCTCAGGCGCCGTTACGCTCAACGAAGCAACGGGCGACATCAGCCTGCGCACCGTCAATGGCGACGTAACCGTCAACAGTGGCCAGCGAGACATCAATTTGCGCAACCTCGGTGGCCAAACAACCGTAAACAACATCCAGGGAGACATTCGACTCTACGGCAGTCTGACGGCAAACAGCCATACATTTCAATGTGAACGCGACATCGTTGTGCGCTGGCCGATGAATGCCCCAATCAATCTGGTAGCCAATGCTCCAGTCATCAAAAATCGACTCTCGCTTGAGGTTGAAAAAGCTACCGACACACTGCTGACCGGCAAGATTGGTGATGGCGAAACGCACGTATCGCTGACGGCAAACGGCCGTATTATCCTCAAAGAATCACAAGTCGTTGACCCCCGTTGGGAAAATGAAGCCGCTGACAATATCGATTTTGACTTCAGCGTTGATTTAGAAGGGTTGGGCGCACAGATTAGCTCACAAATCCTTGATAAATTCTCAAAAGTTGCCACTGAGCTGGATCAACGGTTTGGGCCTGAATTCACCCAGAACATTTCCGAAAGAGTCACACGCGAAGCCGAACGCGCTGCAGCCAAAGCCGAACGCGCTGCCGAACGTGCCGCAGCCAAAGCTGAACGTGCCGCCGAACAAGCTCGCCGCCGCGCCGAAAGACACGTGCGCCGTTCACCAGGGCGACCACCGGCAGCCCCTAAACCACCGACACCCTCTAAACCGAAAGCCACCAGCGAAGAGCAGCTCAAGATTTTAAAGATGGTGGAACAAGGCATCATCACACCAGCCGAAGCTGCTACCTTGCTAGAAGCGCTGGGGAATTAAGTGGTTTGCCGAGATTGGACCAATTTTCACTAGCATCACGATCTCATAAGGTACAAATTGGTCCAATCTATAAAAAAAGTTCACGGCAATTTGCACATTTACATTTGAATTAAAAGATTCCCATCATTGGCTGGATTGAGGTAAAATGGAATTCATCATCTTCGTTTTTTATGCTGGATGAAAACATCTAAATTATCCTGATTTTTGCTGGGAATCTGAACAGATGGTTGTAACCGCTCAAGCTAAACACCAAACATATCCTGGGCTACGTCCAATTAACTTGAATACCGACATTCCACAGATACTCAAACTATTGGAAGTTTGTTTTGGCGCTTCTGTTCACAACATTGACGGGCAGCGCTTTTATACAGGACCCGCCACAACCAATCAGCAAGCCGCCTTTTTGTGGCGGCTTAATCCAGCGGCGAGCAAGCTGGCTTTGGGGTTTGTGTGGGAGGTAAACGGCCGTATTGTTGGCAATGTCACTATTCTCACCACCAAAGTGCCAGGTCGCTACCTGGTTGTCAACGTCGCTGTCCATCCAGACCATCGCCGTAAAGGAATCGCCCATCAATTGATGAGAGCCGTTCATAGAATGGTGCGTACACGCAATGGGCAAGAAATTTTGCTACAAGTGGTGAAAACAAATACACCGGCTGAAGAACTTTACGAGACACTTAACTACACAAACCTAGGCAGCATGACGTCCTGGTATGCACCTGTTTCTCGGCTACATCAACTAGACGCAACGGCTGACGGCAGTCTTAGCCCCCAAATCCGAGAGCTACGGCGCTCGGAATGGCAGGCTGCGTATCAGTTAGACAAGGCAGCCTTAGCACCTGAGCTAAACTGGCCTGAGCCGCTAAATTTTGACGCTTATCAAAATGGGTTTTTGCGAAAAATATCTAATTTTGTAAACGGCCGTTCTATGGAAACATGGGCAACAACTCACAACAACCAGTTAACAGGCATGGCCACCATTTTATCGGAATGGGGCAAGACACATGCGGCAAGTTTGCGAATTCATCCAGAATGGCGGGGGCAGTTGGAACGGCCGTTGCTCGCCAAACTCATCCGCCGTCTATACTACCTACCCCGTCGCAATGTCCGCATCGACCATCCCGACGACGACGGGTTTACAAGCAACCTGCTCCGCGAAGCTAACTTTCAGCCAAAGCGGACATTGACACATATGCAGTTAAAACTAAATTGATACAGAAAACATTCTGCACTCGTGGTTGCTGATTTCCAAACTGGGCAACCACGAGCAATCACCTTAATTAGAGGGAAAAATGGCAAGCATAGAAGAACGCATGCAAATATTGAAAATGATAGAAGACGGAAAAATTAGTGCCAGCGAAGGTGCTGAACTACTGCGTGCGCTCGACACCAGCAAAAACAGCGCCAATTTCGAGCCATTAAAAGGAGCCAGTTCACCTCGCTGGTTCCGTGTGCGTGTCACCGATACCACCAGCGGTCAGCACAAAGTCAATGTCAACATCCCCATTGGCCTAGTCAAAGTCGGCATCAAAATGGGTGCTCGTTTTGCGCCAGACATGGAAGGGGTCGATTACCAAGACATCATGGAAGCTATTCGCAGCGGTCAACAAGGCAAAATATTCGAAGCACTCGATGATGAAGGTAATGAACGAGTCGAAATATTCGTTGAATAATCCCATTAAGCTCATATTTATCATACTTTGATGAAAATAAATGGTTTGCTTTTCTATTTATGTTTACATTTACATCAACTTGACATATAATCTTGCATAGTGACCAAGTTTCAATAACTTTGGGTTTCTATGACTGATAAAACCTCACCTCCCAATGCGGAGACACCTGTAGAACCACGAAAACTCTTAAAGGCGCTCATCGAACTCTTCAATGAAAATGATTTACGCGACCTTTGTTTTGACCTGGGGCTCGACTACGAAAATTTACCGCCTGGTGGGAAGAAAGATAAAGCGCGTGAATTAATCTCTTATTTCATTCGTCGCAATCGAGTCAACTACCTGGCGTCCGTCTTCCGCGAAAAACGCTCTCACGTTGCCATCGAAGATAT
>QQUD01000178.1 GCA_008501785.1 Chloroflexota bacterium | reverse complement strand
TGGCCTGGTAATCAGTTTCCGGGGAAATACGCATTATTTTTGAAACGATGTATTTAAATTGTGGGAGCTGAAATTTCCTCGTAAACCTTTCATTCTTTTGATTTCTCAGCTAAACGCACGTCAGGTAATAAGAAAGTTCTGCATCATCCCCGTATCTTCATGTGGCAGGATGTGGCAATGGTAGACACCCTTCCCCTTAAAATCTTTGAACTTCATACGAATGACCACCTCAGTGTCTTTGGGAACCCAAATGGTATCCTGAATGGTTCCAGGCGGTTGTATCACACCGGCAATCGAGATGACTTCAAAATGGTTTACATGAATATGAAACGGGTGGCCTTCTGTTCCACCGTGATTCTGATCCCCTACCTTGAGAATCCACTCTTCAGCATCATCCAAAGTGACCTCCTGCTGCACAGAATCTTCTTCATAAAGCATCCCGTTAATCGTAAAGTCTATGCCAATATAAGGGTTTTGCACGGGTGGAAATGTTCCCGCAAACTCAATTGTTCGCGTACGGCTAACTTTGTCAATCAGTGGATAATAGCGCGTTGGGGTGGGCAGCGTTTGCGGCAGCGCCATATCTTTCTCTGGGCCTTCCACAACAATCTCCGCAATCGTCTTTGCTGAACTCGAAAGAAATTGTTGACCTTGCTCCAATTCACGAATGGCATAGCGACCTGGTGTACCAGCCTTGATCAAGAATTCTGCTCGGTTTGCGGGTGCCAACAGCACTTGGCCGTCTCCAGTTGTTTTTTGATAGACTGGAATCGTTTTGAGCGCAGTGAAGTTGACACCATCAAGCGCAATCAGGTGCATTTCGTGACCTTCGACAACGATTGGCATTAAATTATCGGAGCAGCCGTTCAACATTCGGAACCGAACCACTTCACCGGGTGCCATCTTAAACTGCGGGGCTTCCAATTGTGTTGTTGTCGGATCAGTCGGGTTTGCATTGGAATGTGTTTCCTGGAAAAATGGTTCACCATTGAGTAAGTAGAAGCGCTCTGCATAGTCACCTGCGGAGAATCCGCCTTTGAGGTCTGGCTGCACCACATTCTTTTTTGTCTCAGGATCATAGATAGTGACGTTATAGTTTACATCTCCTTCTTTTACTGGAATGGTCTGCCAAATAGCATTCTGCACGGGTTCGTATGTCCAGACGTCGGCTTCGGTCTCGCTTGGGAAAAGACCAATATCCTGAATCGCCAGTGGGATGTCACGTGCGGCCTTGATTTCAGGAACTTCATCAATATCCCCTTTAATGATGATAGGACCAGCCATGCCGCTAACAGCTTGCACGGCCGTAGATCCGTGCTTGTGTGGATGGTACCAGTAAAGCCCAGGAGGATGATCTGCGGGCAACTCGAATACATAATCATAACTTTCACCTGGCTTGACATTTATCATCGGCGCTGCTGGATCGCTCGTTCCCAGTGGGACGAACAAGTGAGGGGCAACATCAAGTCCATGAACATGCAGGTTGGTTGTGTTCAAATCGTGGGGAATGTTGTGATCGCCCGTCCAGTTGCTGGAGTCGTAGGGGGTTAAAGAATTGACGATGCGAACACGCATTGCTTCCCCTGGAATAGCTGTTAATAAAGGTCCAGGTACCTGATCGTTGTAGCTACGGAGTTTCGTTTTGAGGCCGTTTAAGGTCTTGGATTTCCATTTTACCTCAAGAACCTGAAAGTCGGCAGCGGTGTCTACCGGTGCCTCTACGGGCTGGCGGCAGCTTGTCATGAGCATGCCTGCCATTCCTGCAGCACTGATAGCTAGAAAATCTCGTCTGGTTACTTTAGTCATTGTTGTTTGCCTCCAATTGAAGCAGAATCCTTAGTTGCTACCGGCGTTGGGACATGTTGGCGCAGGGGCTTCTGGATTAACAAAGTTTGCATATTGGGTAAATGCCACCGCGAGTTGCAAAGATGAATCAAGCGGTATCGCCTCATCAAAACTTCCGTTTGGATACGGGGCTGGGTATTGATAATCTGAAAAATAATCAGCATTTGCCTCATTGAATTCTGTACAGATGCCATCAAAATTGAAGATCGCTGGCACATTCTCCCCTTGTAAATTTAGTTGTGGTGGAGGTGCGGCAAAAGCACCCATGTGGCATGAAACACAGCTTGAGTTCGGTTGATCGACAGCACCGGCCAAACGCTTCTGACAGCCATAATGTTCTGGTATACCCACGGGTGCTAGAATCGTCTCATTTAGGGCCTTGCTTTCAGATTCGGGAACAGCAGGGAACGTTCCGCCATCGTTACCGAATTGTACGCCCAATGGTGTAAGACGATCTAAAACAGTTTCGCCAGGCAGGTTTCCATCATAAGCCAGTGTGCTGTAGACCCATCGCGTTGGTGAACGTGAATCTACCACCGCGATATCGACCTGCACAAGGTGTACAATGCGAACTTCACGTTCGCATGTTGTATATTCTGTAGAACTTAGTTGTTTATGGGCATTTGCCTGCCAGTTGGTAGAGCCTTTCATGTAGGGAACGGCCGTTTCATCCGCAGTCGTGTTCAAAAGCTTAATCACAACCGTACCATCTGGGAAAGGCATGCCTTGCGCAAAATTCCTTCCATCTTCCGTATACGTATCCGGTACACCTGAGGCAGGGAACGACTGCCCGATAGACCAGGCCCCGCAGGGATTGTACATGCCAACAGACCACGTTTCGAAAAGGGGAGGCTCAGGTTCACCGTCAGCGTTCGCGTCAAGCACATGTTTCCCACTCCCCCGGCCACCTTCTCGAAAGGCCGGGAGGGCTGTCGAAAGCTCGTTTGTCAAGCCATGTGCAAACTCGCGGCCACGCTCGCCATCGTAAGCCATCCAAGGAACATGATACCAACGGGTATTCCCATTCACTGCAATCCTCCAACCGGTCTCGTCCGGCAAGTTTGGGTCCTGACCTTCCCAAATGTAGTCTATGATGTCTTGGACATAAGGTGCCCAATCATCCCATTCTGGATTTGGGTTTTGAAAGTCCACATTGCGCTCGAGCCATGGCGCAGCACAGTCTGGTTTGTCTCCTGGATAATCATCGCTCATCTGAAACACAGGACCATTCCACCCATCAGGGGGTAAGTCCACGCTGTCTCTAAACGCGGCATTTGCGGTCTCCGATTCATCTGTTTGAGATGTCTCTTGTGGCACACAAGAAACGAGGGATAAGATGATCAGCAAAACAAGAAATCGCTTAATATTCATAATTTGAGGTACCTCCTTCTCCTTAAATGAGTATTGGTAAGGGTCATCTGTCCGCTTTTATGAGATTTCCCACTGATTCAACCATTGCCCAAATGTTCCTCATTGATCTCACATGCCTTTCGTACTTCCTGAACGGTTGCAGGGGCATCAAATTGAAACAGCGGATTCAAATCTCGCTCAATCCGAGATGCACGTATGGCTGCCTTAATGGCGAAGAAAACGCTGTTTGCAAGTACAAGCGGTGGTTCACCGACTTCCTTAGCGGAAAAAATATCGTTTGTGTCTTCGGGAATGCTCGCAACAGACGCCTCACCTCTAGGGAATAGATATGTGTTCATCTCCAACGGGATCGTCGTTATCGCTGGGATTTTGTATCGCCAGGTGTTATCGGTATTGAGCCGCCCCGTGTATTCACCCTCGGGTTCAAATACGAGTTTTTCAGTCAACAGATACCCGATGCCTTGTACAAAAGCACCTTCGACCTGTCCAATATCAAGAGCCGGATTCATGCTCCAACCCATGTCATAGACAATATCGGAGCTGATGATCTTCACCTCACCGGTGAGAATATCCACCTCAGCCACTGAGCATGCTGCTGAATAAGTGAAACCGACGAATGAATCGACACCGCCCCCAAGCTTTGCATCCTTGATACGTTCGATGCCCGGAATGTCTGGTTGATCCGCCTCAGTCTTGAAGGTCATTGCAGGTATCGGTGCCTCACCACCGCGTATTTTTGCAGTGAACGAGGTGACCAGATTGACACGTTTAGCATATGCAATTTGAACTAAGAATTGCCAAATCATCCCTTTATGTTTATGAGGCGGCTCAACCACAGTTGCCCAGCCATCTCCGCCGTCCGCTGTATAGTTCCAGAAATCTATTCCTTGTTCCTTGCACCATTCGTCACCATGATCCTTTAGCAATTGATAGCCAAACTCCATCAACCGTGAGCGCAGTTGTTCACAAGTTTGCTTCACCGCCTCAGCAGCGTACGGCGTGCCAGTTGACCCACCCGTGCTTGTTGGATTTGGAATAATGTTTGTTTTGGCGTTATCAATAAAGATCATTTCCATGGGGATACCCAGAACATAGGCAGCGACCTGCTGTGACTGTGTCGCAAGACCTTGCCCAATCTCGACACCTGGCTGATGGATGACAATGGTGCCATCTGCCTGGTTGACGACAACTACTGCTGCCGCTTGTTCAAGCTGGACAAGGTTGTAACCAGAACCATATTTCACGGGGATAATGGAAATTCCACGTTTGACCCACTTGTTTTCCTTATTGAAGTCATTGATCTTTGCACGCTTATCATCGTATTTGGAAACCTTTTTGACATAATCCCATACCTGTTTCATGTAACAGTAGGTCAAGGCTTGTCCAAACGGTGTGACGTCCCCGATGTCATAGAGATTTTTCTCGCGAATTTCTTCGGGTGTCATTCCCAAAGACACCGCAGCATCGTCCATTGCATTTTCGATAATGTTTTTGCCCTGAACGTCCCCGAACGAGCGCATTGCTGTGCTGGGGGCGGTGTTTGTACGACATACGTCTATCTGGCTTTGGAAATTCTTAATTTGGTATGCGTTGTCTGTTCGCAGTTGGATGCAGTTCGAAACGATAAATGAACAGTCATAAAATGCACCGCCATTGCCCCATAATTTCACTTGAAAACCGTGAATAATGCCCCTGTCTTCTTTGCGGATTTCACCTGTATCGACTGCAATTTGATATTGACCATAGTAGGCGTGTCGCTTCCCGATCATTGCCGTGTCTTCGGCACGCGGAACAGCAAGGCGAACGGGGCGCTTGGTTGCTTTTGCGGCAACGGCCGTTGCGCCAGTGACAAAGCGTGTTTGCTCGGTCTTGCCCCCAAACCCCCCGCCAACTGGAGCCACATCGACCTCAACATGGTTATATTGAAGGCCAAGTGCCATTGCGGTCGTCTGGTGCATTTCCATTGGACTCTGCGTTGAAGGTCGCATCGTGATCCGGCCTTCGTCGGTAGGGATAGCAATGCATCCCTGT
>QQUD01000942.1 GCA_008501785.1 Chloroflexota bacterium | reverse complement strand
TAATTCTTGGGCATTTGCCAGCGTAAACGCACCAATTGCTGCATGTTGTACGGAAAAAGTGAGCAACAATGCCGCCTGCTGTAGGTTCCCGGAGATCATCTCCAACTTAGCGACATCTACGAGAACCCCAATGGAAAGCCAAGTCACACCAACCACCTGCGCTATCAGCAGCGAATCATAATAATTGCGGCGTGCTTTTCGCCATTCACCCAACTTGAGATAAATGGAGCCCATAACGGCCAATCCTCCAGCCATACCCCGTTTGTGGCCAATCCTCTCATGGGCAGCATATGCCTCTTGAATATTTTCCAACGCGGCATCATACTGTTCCAGCCCAGCGTAAGCCATAGCGATATTGTGACTAGTGGCGGCCAATCCCCAACCATGGTTAAGTTGTTTGAATCCCTGCCGGGCCAACTTCCACTGTTGGAGCGCCTCATGATAATCTTTCTGACGGTTGGCAATAATGGCGATTCTGTTATGCACCTTGGCAATTTGCAGCGTGCTGTCTAATGATTTGGCTAACGTCATCGCTTCATCTAAGTAGGCGCGTGCCTGATCATAATCACCACTATCCATCAACAAACCGCCTAGTGAACTTAGAACGAGCAGTTTCTGGTAGGCATTATCAGAAGCATGGCAAAGTTGGAGCGCTTCTTCCAAGTAATGTTGTGATGCTTCTCGCTCTCCCTGATCGGTTGTGACAACGCCCAGATTTTTGAGGCAGTCAATACGGCTATTGGTGAGTTTATGTTCAAGGGTTAGTTTATTAGCTTCTTTAAGAGTAGCTTCCGCATCGGCAAAACGGCCGTTTTCATATAAGAAGCGTCCCAATTCTACTTGTACTTTAGCGCCTATTTGATGGTGAACGGCCGTTTCCGCTTGAGCTTGTACCATCTGTAAGCTGCCTAAAAAAAACTCACTCCCTTCCAAATAGCGGCTGCGGTCGCCAAAGAATTGTCCAATGCCACTCACCACTTTACTCAGCAATGTCTCGTTTATTGGGGACAACGCCCACTGCCATGCCGCCCGAATATTTTCTAGATCAGCGCCAATCGCCGCCAACGCATCGGGCGCCTCTGCCCTTTGCAACATTAGCTCACGCGCTTGCACAAAGTCGGCAAAAAAGTGAGCGTGGTTGGCTTCTATTTCCTTCTGTTCGGTAGGATGAGCGGCTAGTTGCTCTTGGGCAAATTGGAGCAGCAGCGGATGACGACGGAAGCGTTGGTCAGCATCCCGGCGCAGGAAAGAGCGGTCTACAAGCGAAATGAGTTGGGACAGGGTGGCGTTGGCGACTTCCTGCGCCGCTTCTCGCGTAAAACCACCTCTGAAAACGGCCAATTTCCTAAAAAGCGCTTGCTCATCAGCAGCGAGCATTTGCCATGAGCTTTCGATAACGGTGCGGATGCTGCGGTGGCGTTGCGGCAGATCGCGCAGGGTGGTAGTCAGCGTGTCTAGCCCGCGCTGAATTTCGGTGACGATTTCGGTGATGGAAAGGATGCGTGTCCAGGTGGCGGCAAGTTCTAACGCCAGCGGCAGCCCGCCGACGAGTTGACACAGTTGGGCGATTGGGAGTTCCTGCCCCGCTACCTGAAACTTCTTCTGCACCCGCTGAACGCGGTTTACAAAAAGCTGCACGGCTGGGTAGTCGGTAAGCAGTAATCTGTTATCAGTAATCAGTTTACTGTCTACTGAATACTGATAACTGGTTACTGGATAAGGTAAACCGTGCAGATTGAGTAATGTTTCTGCTTGCAATTGCAGCCGCTCGCGGGATGTGGCTATGAGGCGCAGGTCGGGGGCTTGCTCGGTGAGTTGAGCGATGAGGGCGAGTAGTTCTGATATGAGCAAATGCTCCATGTTGTCCAAAATAAGCAACATTTCTCTTGATTGCAAGTAGTTGAGCAGTTGAGTTGCCGGTTCGACGCTCCCGGAAAAGGTGAAATTGATGGCTTCGGCAACGGCCGTTACCACGCCACTTATATCCGTATGCGGCACAAGCGAGACGTACCAAATTCCATCCACAAATTGCCCCACCATCGCACGCGCCGCTTCCTGCGCCAGCCGCGTTTTGCCCATGCCGCCCTGTCCGACAATGGTGAGAAGACGGCCATTCGGTTCCCCCAACCATTGTTCAATTTGAGCCAACTCATCTTCCCGCCCAATGAAGCTGGTAACGGCAGTGGGGAGGTTATGCAAGGGAGTGGAGGGCAGCGGCGCGGGGGAGTGGGGAATCGGGAGAGATTGCTCCTTTGCCCCCTTGTGCCCCTGCCCCCCTGCTTGTATCTGCTCATACAGCGCCCTCGTTTCTTCATCCGGTTCAACGCCAAGTTCATCGGCGAGGATAGCGACGCACTGCTCATATTGCGCGATGGCGGCGGTGCGCTGGTTGTTTTGGACGTAAAGTTGCATCAATTGACGGTGTGCTTCTTCTTGCAGTGAGTCTACGGCTAACAGTTGTTGAGCATAGCGGATGCCATCGTCAAGTTGGTGTCGTGCTTGATGAAAAGTGATGAGATCGGCTAACGCGGTCAACAGCCTCAGGCGCAGCCGTTCTTGTTCTAACAAAGCCCATGCCTCAAAATCGGGGGCACCGCGAATATTGAATCCAGCCAAAAAATCACCTTTGTAGAGAGAAACGGCCGTTGCCAATTGCGCCGCCCCCGACCGGTCTAATTTCCCCCGCTGTTTTTGGACTTTTCTGGCTTGGGCGATTGTTTGTAGGAATACGGCCGTGTCCAACTCAAATGCCGTCTCCGTATTGAACCCAATCGTATGCCGCTCGGTCAAAATGTACGGTTCTAACTGTTTCCGCAAGCTGGAAAGCGCCACGCTGAGGTTGGCGAGGGCACGGGTTTGGTCGTTATTGGGCCAAAGCAGGGCGGCGAGACTTTCGCGGGAGTGGAGGCGGGGATCGCAGGCAAGGTAAGCGAGCAGGGCTTCAACTTTACGCGAGGCAAAATTGGAAACGGCACGGCCGTTCCGGGTAATTGTCAGCCCCCCCAGTAATGAAAGTCGCAATTCAGGCTGATCCATTTGGCAATAAAGGAAAAAATAAAGAGCTTCTAAAGAGTACTTTGCTATGGTGATGCCAAGCAATTAGAGACGAAATCATTATAACAAAAAAAGTTGAGGGAGATAACAATGCCTACAAAAGATATTGATGAGATTTTGAACCGCTTGTTCCTGGATAGGCAGTTTCGCCAACAAATACGAAACGATCTGGAACAAGCATTGGTCGGTTATTAAGTGACCCCAGTTAAACTAACAAAGAGGGGTGTTCTCATGATTGAAAAAAAGAATTGACATTAAAACACGTTGTTCGATTTCACCAAAACGCCTTGCCGTCCAGCCCTCGCAAAAAGCAGACCAACCCAAATTGTTGATGCACTCTTAAAAAAAGCTCTGGACATTACCGCTAAACTAAACGGCCGTTTTCCAGTCAGAACCTGCATAGCCACGCCAACAAGAGTTTCAGTTGCGTAGCGTTTTGGCTCCTGACGCTGCTTTCGCCAAAACCTGATCTGGCTTTTCGCGCCGTGTACCCGCGTGGCGCAGCCACGTCAACTGCAAACAGGGTTGTGTGGCTTGAGACTTAAAGCCAAGTCTTCAATGCAATAACCGAAACGGTAGAAGCAAACCTATTAAATATACTCTATCACTTCTGGATCTGTTGTTAGCCAAGCCCAACCGAGATCGGGATCAATGGGGTCAAGGGCAGGTATTACGACTATATTGTCATAAGCGTAGTAAGCAATACCAAAGCCTACAATAAAAAGTAAGATCCATGAGAGTCGGGTTTAAACCCCACGTAGATTATTTAAAGCTCATTTCTTAATAAGATTTGCATTGAGTCTGCGAATTTCTCGGAGAAGTGCTTTGCAACAATCTTTGTTGTTGCCTCCATCGCCTGTATCAGGAGGCACTCTCGGATCACACACTAATTTTGTGCGATATGCCTCACGAACATATGGCCTGCCTGCTTGTAGTCCTTCAGCCCGGAAATGTAATTGATAGACACCAGCCGATGGTGTATGAGTAAACGTTCTTGCATACTCTCCATTGTTAGCATCACCATCAAAGTTCATGCCGTCATCCCGCAACAAAACGGTAAAATGAGCACCTGATGGGGTTTTGACATTCACATGTACAGTGGCATTGGTCACTGGTAATCCTGCTTCTGCGAGAACGGCCGTTAAATGAAGTGAATCTCCCACATATTTTACCCCTGGCTCAACATAGGGTTGCATCCTCAAATTTGAGCCGGCGCCGATGGCAATGCCATACTGAACAGCTTCCTCAGTTTTTGTGCAATCGAGTGGTATAAATCCATACCCTCCCACCTCTTTATAATCTTGATTGGGTTTGTATAAATTAATATCACCCCGACAGATACCTCCTTCATGGAGTACGATCGCTTTCCAGCGACCTGCATATCGCTCAGGCTCCCCTTTGGGGAAGGTAATTTCTACGAATCGGGAGGTTCGAGTTGAGTGATAACGTACCCCAAACCCCGGAGGTAACATAGTGCCTGAAAACTCTTCACCACGCGGAGAGACCAGCAGAAATGGAAGACGTTTACCTGGATAATCGTATAAAACAACCATCGTCTTCACGTCTCCAGGGAAAATATCAAATTCATGTTCGTGTACTTCTCCAAGGGTGATAGTAAAGAATGGATCGCTGATCATTGCCATACCAGCAGTTTCCATAAATATCTGTGTAAAATATTTTTCTAATAAGAAATAGTCTTGTCCAAATAGCTCGACAACGGCCGTGTAACTACCTCCGGTAGCGGTCGAAAGCTGATCAAGGGCAATTCCATCAATGTCCGCAGGATTGCCAAGACCAATTCCATAAATGGATATACCCTGAGGGGTTGGAAGCGGTTCAGAATCTTGAGGAGCACCGTTAGGACGGCGCATGGATGGCGCATCCCTTCCCGTAATAGAATACCATGTCCCCCCTTCCTGATAGCATCGGTTTTCCTTGCCATCAGTCAACACGATGATCGTTCTTTTCAAACCTGGCGGGGATGATGGGTGAGGCGGATCGTTAAATTCATCTTCAGCCACAATGACACCGCCAGCAAGGTTTGTGAATCCAGAGGGCGTGAAGTTGGCTGCAGAAAAGGTGGTTTCAAGCATTGCTCGGTTGCCCATAACAGGAATAATGCTTTGCAGATCATTGGGATTTTGATTGTAACGAACAATAGCAGCCCGATCTTCAGTCCCGTCACGAAGCATCTGCAAAAACAGATGACCCG
>QQUD01001117.1 GCA_008501785.1 Chloroflexota bacterium | reverse complement strand
CTCGTCCCATTGCCATTTACATCTTTATCGTCGTGTTTATGGCAATCACGCTGGCAATGCTGCCCCCAACAAGCTGGGATGGCCTATTTTACCATTTGAAAGGTCCAAAGCTGTATTTGGAAGCAGGGCGCATTGTGGGAGGAATTGACATTCCGCATTTAAACTTCCCGTCGCTGTTCCAAATGTGGTTTTTATTGGCGATAGGGATTCGCGGGGAAGTGGCGGCACAGTTGGTCCATATTTTGTTTTTGTTTGTACTCGGCGGCATGGTGTATGCGTTTGCGCGGGAGCATTTTGGGTTAAAGGATGGCTGGACGGCCGTTTTGTTCCTCTACGCCACGCCGATGGTGCTCACCCTCTCTACCTGGAGCTACAACGACCTCGGGCTGGCCTTCTTCAACGCCGGGGCTGTTTACGCCTTCTTAAAATGGCAGAAAGGGAATATGGGACGCAGATTAACGCAGATTAACGCTGATGAGAAGAAAGTTTCAGCGTCTTCCGCGTCTTTCCGCGTCCAATCTTATGATCTTCGGTGGTTGGCGGTGAGCGGGGTGTTTGCGGGGCTGGCGATGAGCATGAAATATACGAGTGTTGTGGGGCCCGCGGCGCTAGGACTGCTGCTGTTGTGGCAGGGGCGGCGTGATTGGCGGGCTGGGGTGAAGCCGGTGGTTGTGTTTGCGGGAACGGCCGTTCTTGTCCTCGCCCCCTGGCTCATCAAAAATGCGATTTTTACCGGCAATCCTGTTTATCCATTTGTGTTCAATGGCCTGTTTTGGGACGAATTCCGTGCAGCAGGCTACAGCAACTCAGGCAGCGGCATTGGCTTTGACATCATTGCCATGTTGCGTTTGCCCTACGACATGATGCTGGGAATTCGTGATGCGAGCCAAGACGGCCGTACCGGTGCGCTTTTCCTCGCTTTCCTGCCGTTTGTGTTGTTTTACGCATTTAGGAAGAAAAATGGGACGCAGATTGACATGATAAACGCTGATGAAGAAAAAGAAAACCCCGCGTCCTTCCGCGTCCTTCCGCGTCCAAATAATTCCTTGAGAACGATTCTATTAGTCTCGTTGGCATATTATTTATTTTGGGTAGTGGGGGTGATTGGGTCGCAAGGGTTGTGGCAGACGCGGCTGCTGCTGCCGATGTTTACGCTTCTGTGTCCGGTGCTGGCATGGGTGTTTGAGGAGATTCGAGAATTTGACCATGAGCAATTTTCGCTGCGCCGATTTTTGAATATGGGACTGGCGTTTGTGCTGCTGCTGATTGGGTTGAATCAGTTGTGGGAATGGATTCCTGCCCAACCGTGGGCGTACCTGAGCGGAGCCGAAACCCGCGATGAACATTTAACGCGGCGGCTAGGCGCACATTACGCGGCGATGCAGGCACTCAACGAGCAGCTACCGCCGGATGCCGTTGTCAAGTTCTTCTGGGAACCGCGCAGCTATTACTGCGATCTCGACTGTCACCCAGACAGTATTCTGGATGCATTTGACCACCTCGTTTACCTGCATGGAGATGCGGAAAGTATTGCCGTTGCCCTCCGTGAAGAGGGCGTGACGCATGTGCTCATCTTCCAAACGGGGTTGGATTTTATTGTGGAGAGTCCTGAGAGTCAGAGTGGGGTGGAAACGGCCGTTCTCTCCAATTTCCGCACCAACCATTTGGAACCAGCCTTTTCCATTGCTGAAGGCAGTTATCTAGTATTTACTTTGAAATAAATTTTAACAATTGAGGGTGATTTATGGGAAACAGACAAAAAAGGGCGAATACTGCCGCAGAAACATTAGAAATATTGGAAGCGGGACATTATCAAACAGCTTCGGGGATGCTTGTGCAGGTTGGGGATAGGCTTCAACAAGCGGTTAAGGGATCTAAACTCTTCCATCCAGATGATTTTACTTCATTAGCAACCCAGCTTTCTGAATTTAGAACTGCCAAACCAACGCAATTTGAGGTAACAAATGAAACAACATTAGATGCTTCACATCGACTTGTTGTTAAAAAAAATTATTCCGTTGTTGCATTAAATTTTGCCTCGGCACGTAATCCTGGTGGTGGATTTCTTGGAGGTAGTCAAGCCCAAGAGGAGAGTTTGGCAAGGTCTTCGGGTATGTTTCCCTGTATTAACCAAATGAGTGAGATGTATGAATATAATCGACATCATAAATCATTGTTATATTCCGATTACATGATTTACTCACCCGACGTGCCAGTTTTTCGAGATGATGAGGGTAGGCTATTGGAACGGCCGTATCCCCTCTCCATCATCACTGCACCTGCTGTAAACGCCGGAGCCGTGCGCAAAAACCAGCTTGAAAACATTTCACAAATTGAGCCAACGATGCTTAATCGAATCGGGAAAGTTCTATTGCTGGCATTAGCTAATGGTCATCAAACGCTGGTTCTCGGTGCATGGGGATGTGGTGTATTTGGAAATAAACCCGAAACAATAGCAAGACAATTTGCTACTCATTTATATGAAGGCGGACAGTTTTATAATCAGTTTGAACGAATCGTATTTGCAGTGTTAGATCGATCAAAGTCACAAGAGATTTACCGGGAATTTGCAAATATATTTTGATAACCACTTGACTTTAAAGCCGTTTGCAACTTTATACTGCGCTCGTTCAACATTTAGTTAAAAAGTTGCGATGTACTTCAAAAGTGCGTTGCACCTGACCATGAACCAAATAGGGTCAAAATAAATACAGATTGGTAAATTACAGATTAAGATTCGATTCATCCGTAATTTACCAATCTGTATCTACCGAATTAAGTTAATGGCTTTAAGTCGTCCAGAATCCAGGGCATGAGTTCGGCGACGGTGGGGTGTGTCAGGATGGCTTTGCGGAATAGTTTGTACGATTGTTTGGTGTACATGAACGTGGTGAACATGTTGATGATTTCGTCACCGCCCACGCCGAGAATGGCTGCCCCGAGAAATTGTTCGGTGTCGGCATCGACCAAAATTTTGACGAGACCGGCCGTTTCATCTTTTTCTTTGGCGCGGGAAATGGTTTTCATGGGGCGAGTTGCCATTAGCACATTGCGCCCGCTATTGCGTGCTTCTTTTTCGCTCATGCCCACGCGGCCTAGCGGTGGGTCTACGAACATGGCATAGGTTGTAATGCGTTCGGAGAGTTTGCGGTCATCGTCGCCGCTGTAAAAGTCCCAGAAGATTTCGCCGTCGTTGACAGATGTGTGGGTGAATGCGCCTTCGCCGTTGATGTCGCCCACTGCGTAAATGTGCGGAATGTTGGTTTGCATCACATCGTTGACTTGAATGAAACTGCGTTCGTTGGTTTCTACACCGGCTGCTTCCAGATTCAGGCGGTCGCTGTTGGGAATGCGTCCAACGGCCAGCAGCAAATGTGTCCCACGAACTTGTTGCGATTTACCATCTTTTTCAAAGAAAACATCGATGTTGTTTGGCGATTCTTGCGCCAATTGGGTAACGCTTGCGCTGGTGTGGAAGGTGATGCCTTCTTTTTCAAGAAATTCTTGGGTAGCGGCGGCAATATCTTCGTCTTCACGGAACATGATGTGTGCGCCGCGTTCAATGACGGTGACTTCGCTGCCCAAACGGCGGAATGCCTGCGCAAATTCCAGCCCGATGTAGCTGCCACCGACGATGACGAGGTGGTCGGGAAGTTCTGTGAGGTCGAGCAAACGGCCGTTATCCAACCAATCCACCTCATCAATCCCTGGGATAGGATGAATGCGTGCGCGGCCACCCGCGTTAATCACAATTGTTTCCCCTTCGATTTGTTCATCGTTGACTGCAATCGTGTGTGTGTCAACAAACGTGCCAAATCCGGCAAAAACAGACACATTTTCCATGCCGCGCAGCCAGTTTTCTAATCCGTGGCTGGCACCGTTTCGCATTTTGTTTTGCCGTTCCATTACTTTCGCAAAATCAATCTGGATGTCGCCAGTAATGACGCCAAAGTCTGCGCCACGTCGGGCCATGTGGGCGGCACGTGCGCTGGCAACGATTGTTTTTGTGGGGGTACAGCCATAATTGACACAACTGCCGCCGAAGCGTCCGCCTTCTACAATAGCAACTGTTTTTCCTGAATTAGCAAGACGTGGCACAACAGTTCCTGTTGCCTGTCCTGTTCCTATCCAAATTACATCAAACTTTTGCATGTGTGCTCTCCTGAGTTTCGCAGTTCATCATTTTCTACAACTTCTATGACGCACTCAGTTGCCTGTTCTCTTACGTGGGTAGTGGGAAGTGGAGGAGGTAAAGATAAGAGACAGAAACAGAACACCTTGCTCTGTCTCTGTCTTTTTTACCCAGCGCCGCTGGCACCACCGCCCGCAGCACCGGCTCCAGCAGCGCCTGCGCCTGCGGCTGAACCACTGGAGGTTTGGGTGGCCGCTGTCATGGCGACGAATGCAGCTATTTGGTTGGTGCTGCCTGGGAGGGCATGGAAGTAGTGTGGCAATGTGGTGACGCCTTCTTTTTCGAACCGTTTGGCCCAGCTATGCAGTAGACCGAGGGAGGCAACATAGGGCATAAATAACTCGAAGATGTCAGGACGGGTGATGGCTGCTTTTTTGCGGGAGACTTGTTGTAGATAGTTTTGGAAGGGTTGCCAGGTTACGGCCGTTTCTACTCCCAAATCACTCAAAGGCGACAAAGCCGAGCTCATAATAAATGCCAACATCGCCAGCAAAAAGCAGAGGCCAACGAGCATGAGCACAGCCAACCCAAACACGTTTAAGAAAACAAGTGCAGGGATGAGCAAGACAACCATCAACGCCAGGAGCAAGACACCTGCAATGACTAAATTCTTACGCGCTTCTTTGCGCTCTTTGCTGATGTAGCCAGCCGCTTCAAACTCGTCTTTGAGCATGTTGGTGAAAGTTTTCCAGCCAGATGTATTGACTTGACTACTCAGTTTCGACATTTCGATTTCTTCTACCCATCCCTTTTTGGTGTCAAAGAGCAGATCGAGCAAGGCTTGTTCGTGTTGTTGCAGGGAAGACGGCCGTTTCACCAACCGAATCACAAAGTCATGTTGCCGGTACCATTTTTTATCAGGCAGTTCGTCAATTTCGAGAACACCCCGGTCGGCTAAATCAAACAGCGTGCCCAATGCATGTCCCCAGCCAGGTTCTGCACCTGGGGTTAGCAGCATGCCAACAAAAGCTGGAGGCAGTTTGCCCGGTTTTTCGTAGGCGATTTCTTTGGTCTTCGGCATGTGTGGGCGATGCTGCCGCCAATACTTGATGATCAAAAATGCACCTAAACCCAGCAA
>QQUD01000811.1 GCA_008501785.1 Chloroflexota bacterium | reverse complement strand
GAATGTGAGTAATTTGCTGGAAGCGACGCAAGAGCGGCGGGTGGCGGCGTATATTCAAAAAGCGTCTGGGTATCGCACGAAGTTGTTAACGGCCGTTCGCGAACTCTTCGAAGATACAGTCCGCATTAATTTTGATCTGGCATATGATGTGGGATCGATGGATCTCATTCAAGATGTGGCAGACGATGTCAACTGGTCGATGAGTGGCAAGCCGGATATGGGTTTGTTGACCAGTCAGGTGCGTGATTTGTTTGGCAAACTATTTGCAGAGGCAAAACGGGTTCACATTGCCAAATTAAAGCCTGGATTGACAGGAGCCGCTGTTATTCGGGTGCAGCCTACCTGGGAACATGGGTTAGGGCCGCCATTTGTGGCTAAAATCGGCCGTGATGACAAAGTAGAATTTGAAGCAAATAGCTACGAAACCTATGTGCGTCGTTATTTACCGCCCAACACCATTGCCCAGGTGAAAGACGTGGCATATACGCGACATGTGGGTGCGTTACTTTACACCTTTGCCGAAAACGATATGGTGCCTCTACGTGAGTTTGATGAGTTTTATCGACACGGATCGGCCTCTGATATTGTGACCAACCTGCGGAACCTGTTTGAAACCACCTGCCGCTATTGGTATGATGCGCGTGAACGCAAGATTTCTGATCTGGTGCAGTTGTATTATGATGCGTTTCAACTGGATGAAACGAAGTTAGTGCAGCGTATTCAAGTGATTTTGCCGGAATTTGATGCCGATGAAGAGATGTTTACGTTTGAAAATGGCAGCATTGAAGCGCTGAATCCAATTGCCTGGTTGAGACGCTACCGGCATGAGTTTGTGATTCCTTCGTATCATTGCATCACGCATGGTGACTTGACGGGTCGCAATATTATGGTGGATCAGACGAATAAATGCTGGCTAATTGATTTTTACCGCACGCGGGACAGCCATATTTTGCGGGACTTTGTTATTTTAGAGACGGATATTAAATATCGTTTGTTGGATACGCCATCGTTTGAGAAGTTTTTGCGAATGGAAGAGGGTCTGCTGCTTATAGATGAAAGTGGAGAAGAGTCTACGGTAAATTTGAATGTGTCGAGTGGTGTACGTAAGGCGATGACGGTGATTAATATTTTGCGGTCACTGGCGTATGAATTTGTGTCTGGTGGGTTTCGTGCCAAGCAGCAAGATGGTCGCCGAGAATATTTGATTAGTCTATTGATGACGACGCTTAATGTGGTGCGTTTGCGCCATATTCCAGAGGAGCGCAAGTATCAAGCATTGCTGTCGGCGTCGCTGGTGTGTGCAGAATTGGATAAGCTAGTCGGGCGGGAACCGATTCGGCCTAAGTATTTGGAAGGGGAAAGAGGGGAGGGAGTGGAAACGGCCGTTGCCACCACTGCCCAGCAACGCCATCTGGGTAAGCTTTTGACAGAGGAAAAACTCTTGCTTTTTCTTGGCTCGGAAACACCAACCGGCTTTTCCTGGTTAAGTTCAATAGACAATGTGGTGCAGTTACCGTGGAAAGCCATTTACACGACCATACGCAATCAGCAGCTTGAAAACAAATATCGCCAATATCAAGTTCCGCATGAAGTGATTACCCGCCCTGGTCCAAAGCGGGCAAAAAATGATGAACTGCCTATTTACAAGCTGTATGACTCGCCACAAGCAACCGTGATTAGTGGGCAGCGGCTCGACAACCCCAATTGGCAGCACTTTGCCCAGCAAATACGACGTGGTTTACGTCGCGGACAAACGATGTTGGTGCTGTGTGCAGCTGAATCAGAAATGAATATGGTACATGAAACTTGTTATTCGAATGACGCGATGGGTAAGATTTGGGTGGCCGATGCAGATATTTCAGAAGATGGACAAGATAAATATCGCACGTGGGGATGGCGGGTTGTGCCAGATACGCCAGATGGACTGCTTGATGTGATGGTAGATTTAACAGAGGATGCATAAACGAGGGAAGTACGATGACAGATAACAGTGCAATGCAACCGAGCGATTTTCGTGAGGATGAGGTAGACGAGCTTTTTAAACTGATTCGCGCCGGAGAGTCGGCTTCGATTATTGGCATGAGTGGGACGGGTAAGTCGAACCTGTTTAATCATATTTGTAATTTAGAGACGCAAAAGAATTACATCTCAGATATGGATGAGATGCCGATTGTGCTGCGGGTGAATTTTCATTATGCGCCAGATTTTACGGATCGCAGCCTTTATAGTTTGATGATGGAGCAGCTTGAAGACTTGGCGGGTACACCGGCTGAACATCTAGGTATTGACCCTGAAATTATTGAGCAGATTGCGATTGATCATGATGCATTAATTGATGCAGGTTCGGAATTACTGCGCGTGCAGCGCCAATTTAAACGAGCCATTCGCCGCTTAATGGTGGGTTCAAAACGCAAGATTGTCTTTTTGTTTGACCAGTTTGACGAGATTTACCAGGATGCGGAGCCACGCTTTTTTGCTAATTTGCGTGGACTGCGTGAGTCGTATAAATATCGCATCTCTTATTTGATTTTTACGCGTGATTTGCTGCCGAATCTCACCACTTCGGACCCGGCACGAGAAGAGTTTTATGAGTTGTTGGCGCCGAATGTGTTGGCATTACGGCCGTATAATGAACGCGATGCACGGCAATTGTTAGATCGGATTGGTGAGCGCAACAAAATCATTTTTAATGAAGATGATGCGGATCAGTTTATTAATTGGACAGGCGGTCATGCTGGCATGCTGCGAGGGGTGCTGTTTGCGGTGGGGCGGTTTGAAGTGATGCTGGTTGAGGAAATCGAGGGCGTGATTGCGCAATTGCTCGATGTGGCCAGCGTGCGCTTGGAGTGTGAGAAGATTTGGCGCAGCTTAAATGTGCAGGAGCAAAAGGTATTGCACCGCGCACAACACGAGGCTGAACTAGATGTCTCGGAACAGGTCATTGTGCGTACACTGCAATTGAAAGGTGTCATTTTACAAACGGTGCCGCTGCGGGTGTTTTCGCCACTGTTTGCCGCGTTTGTGCGTGAGATGGACCCGTTGTGGGAACGGCCGTTATTCTTTGACCCCCAATCCCGTCAAGTTCTCGTTCTTGGTGAGCCGATTCCTGCTCTCACCAAGCTCGAATATCGTTTGTTCCGCCTGCTCTACGAACGGGAAAACGAAGTCGTCGCCAAAGATGAACTGGTGAATGCTGGCTGGCCTAGGGCACAGGGTGGTGTATCAGACGAAGCCCTAACCGCTGCCATGGCTCGCCTACGCCGCAAAATCGAACCCGACGGTAAAAATCCCCGCTTCTTCGAAAACGTCCGCAACCAAGGATATATTTTGAGAATGGAATAGTTGCAAGGGGCAAGGGAAAGAAACACCTTTTCCCTTGCCCCCTGCACCCTGTGTTCCTGCTCCCCTTATCACATTTGTTGTTCATCTGTTTGCTGGCTGACGTGATGCTGTCAGTTAGTTTGGAGCGTCAGTTGATATGCTGTCTGTACATGGCAAAGGTAAGGGTAAGCGTAGTTGTTTTCACAGTGTCTTTGACGAAATGGATGGTATCAAATAATGTTTACAGTTTCATTCGGTGTAATGGCAGGACTTATTGCAGGTGCATTTTTTTTAGGATTAGTTAGTCCGGTGCTTGTATTGTTATATGCGGTTTTGCGAGCCGATGTCGCGTAATTAAAAGGTGATCAAGTTTGCTTATGTATTGGAGGTAGTATCATGATCCAAATTGCTTTATCCACAATAATCATTATTTCATTGATAGCTTTGATTGTTGGTCTGGTTGTGGGTGTTTCCATTAGCCGTCCACTGGTACGTTAAGCTGATTTTTTGGAGGTTGACATGACTATTTATGTAGAGTTATCCACAATTATGATTGTAGCGCTGATGATGGTGATTGCTGGTTTAATTATTGGCGTTGCGATTGGCCGCCCACGATTCTAATAAAAAACACGCCCTGATAAACTATTTATCGGGCGTGATATAAATTTTGCAATAAGCTGGTGAGTGGACTACTCATCGGCTTTTTAGTTTGTTTGGCGTATCTTCCCAGAAGCTGGTTGGGGCTTTTTAGAGGTATTGGTTTAAAGCTTCCGGGAAGATGTAAAAGTTAGTCGCGGCCACCGCCTGTAAGGCGAAGGACGAAGTAGATCAGGGTCCCAATTGCTGAAACGGCCGCAGCCACGTAGGTGAGTGCGGCAGCATCTAGCACTTTGTTTACACCTTTGATTTCGTCACCGATTAAAATGCCGTTGTTGACCAACAGCTTTTTGGCACGGGCGCTGGCGTCGAATTCTACTGGCAGTGTGATGAGGGTGAATAAAACGGCCGCTCCAAACAATATCACGCCAGCCCAGGCGACTTGTGTGATGTTTAAAAGCAAGCCCCCCATGAAAATCCAGGGAGCCAACGAGCTGCCAAATTGGGCGGCAGGTACCAGGGTGCTGCGAATTTGCAGCGGGAAGTAGCCACCGGCATGTTGCATGGCATGACCCATTTCATGTGCCGCAATGCCTGCTGCTGCTACGCTGGGGTTGCGGTACACTTCTGGGCTGAGGCGCAGCACTTTGCTACGGGGGTCGTAATGGTCTGTTAAAGTGCCTTGCACTTCTTCAACAGCTACATCGTAGAGACCCTGGCCATCTAGCAAACTGCGAGCGACTTCTGCGCCAGTTACATTTTGCAGGGTGCGTACTTTGGCAAATTTATTAAAGTTTCGTTTGACGCGTGACTGTGCCCACAAGCCGAGCAGCAGTCCGGGGAGTGCAAATAAAAGATAAAGTGGATCAAAAAACATTCAATCCTCCTAGTGATTGTGTTGTTGTTCAACTGGAATGGGTTTGAGAACGGCCGTTTTCTCTACCACCCTATTTCGCAAATAAAGCAGCATCAGTAACGTTAAACCAGTTAATCCAGTTGAAAAAATCATCCAAAAATAAGTCCAATTCAATACGGTCATAAGAACCTCTTTGTATTCGTGTCATTTTGTCAATAACAGTTTGAATTTTGCATCTTTCGTGTGCTCACGTCAATATTTTGATGCTGTTTCCAACATATATCTTATAAATGTGCCCGTTAGATTATGCAGAAATGAGAGAGTGTCGTAAAATGTCAAGCTTTTGGAAGGTATATCATCAATTTGAGTTTTTCTACTGGATCATTGTGGACCTAGAGCATTGAACGTTGTTTTGCTTTTGCGGCGGAAGCAGGCTTTAATGGCTTGGAATTGATGGTTGACAATCGGTTCGAATCACGCCAGCCGAATTATCGCCAAACGTTGA
>QQUD01000565.1 GCA_008501785.1 Chloroflexota bacterium | reverse complement strand
ATCCAAATGGGGGCACACGGCCGTTAGACCCACTCTTTTTTGTGGCGTTTGACCAAAAGATTGACCTACAAACAGTGTTTGCCAAGATGCAAGTCACGGCTGACGGACAATCGGTAGCGGTTCGACTAGCAACTGAGGATGAAATTGCGGCCAATAAGCAAGTGGATCAGATGGTGGAAAACGGCCGTTCTGACCAATTCATCGTCTTCCGTGCCCAGCAATCTCTGCCCAAAGATGCCGAAATCCTGGTCACCATCCCCAGCGGCACACCCTCCGCCGAGGGACCACGCCTCACCAAAGATGCGCAATCATTCGGCTTCCGCACCTACGCGCCACTGCGCATCACGGAGCATGTTTGCGGCTGGTACTACGATGAGGATTGCCCACCGCTCACGCCATTTAGAATCTCATTTAACAATCCACTCGATGCAGACGCTTACACTGAGGATATGCTGGAAATAAAACCAGCTTTGCCCGATGCCTACGTGGACATCAGCGGCAACACGCTCACCATTTACGGCTCGTCAGCAGGACGCACCACCTATCGCGTCACCGTTGCTGGCACCATGCAGGATGTTTACGGACAAACACTCGGTCAAGACGAAACAGTGCGGTTTAAAGTAGGCTCTGCGCCGCAAGCCTTATCGGGATTAGATCGATGGCTGGTCACAATGGACCCAGCCGCCGATCCACCCATTTTCACGGTCTACTCCATCAACTATGACAAGCTAGACGTGCAGATTTATGCCGTTGATCCGGAAGCTGATTGGGATCAGTATACCCGTTATCGACAGAAATTCAGCTCAAATGAGCCGCTGCCCCCTCCCGGCAAGCGCGTCATGAACGAGACCATCCGCATTGACAGCGAAAAGGATGTCCTCACCGAAACGTCAATTGATCTGAGCGAGGTATTAGATGGCGATACCGGCCATTTGTTGGTGATTGTGCAACCACCGTCGGGTATTTTTGCGGACGAAGAAGAAGTACGCTACCGCACGATCAAATCGTGGGTGCAGGTCACACAAATCGGTCTGGATGCGTTTCACGACCACAGCACAATGCGGGTTTGGACCACCAATTTGCTAGATGGCCAGCCATTAAATGGTGTCAACATCACATCTGAAAGTGGCTTTGTGCAGGCAACCACAGACAGCAATGGATTGGCTCAATTCGATCTGCCACCAGAATCGCATGAGATGACCCTGCTCATTGCCAAACTGGGGGACGACACAGCCATTTTACGGTCCAATGAAAGCCGGTCTGAAGTGTGGGATGAAGTGCGCTGGTTTGTGTTTGATGACCGGCAAATGTATCGCCCCGGTGAAGAAGTACATGTCAAAGGGTGGATGCGCTTGTTAGGCACAAAACAAGATGGTGATATTGGGTTGGTTGGTGGCGGCGTAACGGCCGTTTCCTACACCGTCATCGGTTCACAAGGCAACGAACTGCACACCGGCACCACCGAAGTGAGCGAGTTAGGTGGGTTCGACATCGCCTTCACCCTGCCCGATCACGTCAATTTAGGGTACGCCTCCTTGGTTCTCAATGCCAACGGCACACAGCCAAATTGGAACGGAACACGCTACCATCATTCCTTCCAAATTCAAGAATTCCGTCGCCCAGAATTTGAGGTAAAGGCCCAAAACGAAACCGTTGGACCTTACTTCGTTAACGAACAAGCAACCGTTTCAGTTTCGGCAAACTACTTCGCAGGCGGACCGCTGCCCAACGCCGAAGTTACCTGGAACGTGAGCTATGCGCCCAGCAATTACCGACCACCCAACTGGTCTGGCTTCACCTTTGGCCAATGGATTCCCTGGTGGTGGTACGACTATTACGAACCAAATAACTTCATCTACGAATCATTCACCGGTGTCACCGATGGCGCAGGCGATCATTATTTGCAGCTCGATTTTGAACCTCTATACGAAGAGTTGGACGCGCAAGAACAACAAGAAGACACACTGCCCCCCATTTTGCGCCCATACAGCGTTTCGGCCGATGCGACGGTGATGGATACAAACCGGCAGGCGTGGTCGAGCAGCACCTATTTGCTGGTGCATCCGTCTGAGCTGTACGTTGGGCTGCGCAGCGAACGCTCGTTTGTGAAACAAGGCGTGCCGCTGGACATCGAAGCAATTGTGACAAATGTGGATGGCGAAGCGATTGCGGGCCGTGAAATTGAAATAACGGCCGTTAACGAAATCTGGAAATGGCAAGGCGGCAGCCGCGTTTTGGAACGCGTTGATGTACAAGAATGTACCATCACATCAGCCGCTGAGCCGGTGCAGTGTACGTTTAAAACTGAAAACGGCGGTCGGTATGAGATAACGGCCGTTGTTACTGACGAAAACGGCCGTCCTAACGAAAGCCGATTCACGCGCTGGGTCAGCGGCGGCACACGCCCCCGTTCCAACCGCATCGAACGCGAAACCGTAACGCTGATTCCCGACAAAGAGACATACCAACCGGGCGACACCGCTCAAATTTTGGTGCAGCCGCCATTCACACCCGCCGAAGCGCTGCTCACCGTCGAGCGCAACGGCATTCTCTACACCGAACAGTTCCGCATTGAGCAAGACAGCTACACGCTGAATATCCCCATCACCGATGCGCACATTCCCAACTTGTATGTGCAGGTCGATTTAGTAGGCTCCGCGCCACGCACGGGCGATGGCGATGAGGCGCTTACAGACATTCCACCGCGCCCAGCTTATGCATTTGGCCGCCTCAAATTGGTTGTGCCACCTCTTGAACGCACGCTTGAACTGACGGTAGCACCCCATGACAGTGCGCTGGAGCCTGGAAGTGAAACGGCCGTTGATGTCACCGTCGTGGATACCAATGGCAATCCTGTGTCTGGTGCAGAACTGGCTGTGGTGGTGGTTGATGAAGCCGTGCTGGCGCTGACCAACTACCAGCTAAGCGACCCGCTCAGCCTATTTTATTCACAGCGGGGACCTTGGGTGCAGGGCAATTACGGCCGTTCCAACATCTTCCTGCTTGATCCCCAATCGCTGCAAGAACAAATTCAAGCAGAAGAAGTTCGCAAATCGATTGAAATGGAGGGGGCTGTTGAAGAGGATATGATAATGGAAATGGAGGCACCCGCCGAAGAAATGGCGGCAGCACCTATGGCAGATGAAAGCGGTGCCGAAAACAGTCCCATTCAGGTACGCAGCGACTTCAACCCGTTGGCAACCTTTGCGCCGACCACCTACACCGATGCCAACGGTCAGGCCACCGTGGCCGTCAAATTGCCTGACAATTTGACCCGTTATCGAGTGATGGTCGTTGCCGTGGCGGGTGACAACCAGTTTGGCACGGGCGAAAGCAATGTGACGGCACGTTTGCCGCTAATGGTGCGCCCGTCGGCACCGCGCTTCCTCAACTTTGGCGACCAGTTCGAGTTCCCGGTGCTGCTGCAAAATCAGACCAACGAGCCGATGGAAGTGGATGTGGTGCTGCAAACAACCAATCTGGAACTAACCGCAAACAATGGCTGGCGTGTGACCGTTCCGGCGAATAATCGCGTAGAAGTGCGCTTCCCGGCGGCGGCAGCTAGTGCAGGCACGGCACGTTATCAAATCGCGGCCGTTTCTGGCCCCTACGCCGATGCCGCATTGGGTGAACTGCCCGTTTACACACCCGCCACCACCGAGGCCTTTGCCACCTATGGCGTGGTTGATGACGAAGCCGTTTTACAGCCAATGGCGCTGCCCGGAGATGTGATTCCGCAGTTTGGTGGTCTGGAAATCACCACTTCATCTACCGCACTGCAATCGCTGACAGATGCGGTGATTTATCTGTACAGCTACGAATATTCTTGCTCAGAACAGCTGGCGTCACGCATTTTGGCGATTGCGGCACTGCGCGATGTGCTGTCGGCGTTTGAAGCGGAAGGACTGCCTGCGCCAGCTGAATTGGAAGCAGCCGTTCCCAAATACATCGAGCGCCTGCAAGGGATGCAAAACTGGGATGGCGGCTTCCCCGTTTGGGAGCGCGGCAAAGAAACTGTGCCGTTCTACAGCATTCACGTGGCTCATGCGCTGGCACGCGCCCAAGAAAAAGGGTTTGACGTGCCAGAGGACATGGTATGGCGCGTCAATGATTACCTGATCAACATCGAGAGCTATTACCCGAGTTATTACAGTCAAAACACGCGCTGGGCGTTGAGTTCGTATGCGCTTTATGTGCGTGATTTACTAGGCGACTCGGACCCAGCGAAAGCGCGCAGCTTGTACAACGAGGCTGGTATTGACAACCTGACGCTGGAATCGCTGGCGTGGCTGTGGCAAGTGATGGGCAACGACTCAGCAGAGGCCAGTGAGATTCGCCAACACATCAACAATCGTGCTGTGGAAACGGCTGGTGCAGCCAACTTCACCACCTCCTACGGCGACGATGCTTACCTGATGCTGCACTCCAACCGGCGCACCGATGGCGTTATTTTGGATGCGCTGATCGCCAATGATCCTGAAAACGACCTGATTCCCAAGGTGGTCAATGGCTTGATGGCCCATCGCACAAAAGGGCGCTGGAACAACACGCAGGAAAATGTGTTCATTTTGCTGGCGCTGGACCGTTATTTCAACACGTTTGAAAAGGAAACGCCGGACTTTGTGGCGCGTGTTTGGTTGGGAGCCGATTATGTGGCCGAGCATCAGTTTGAAGGCCGCAGCACGGACAGCTTGCGCACGACGGTGCCGATGGGCTACCTGGCAAATGCATTGACGGAAGCGGGTGGGACGGATGATTTGGTGATCGGGAAGGATGGAAACGGCCGTTTATACTACCGTTTCGGCCTCAACTATGCCCCCGCCGACCTGAACCTGGACCCACTAGACATGGGATTCACCGTGCAGCGCAGCTACGAAGCCGTCGAAGACCCCGACGACGTGTGGATCGATGACGATGGCATCTGGCACATCAAAGCCGGTGCGCTGGTGCAAGTCAACATCACCATGATTGCCAGAAACCGACGTTACCACGTGGCGCTCGTGGACCCGCTGCCTGCTGGTTTGGAAATTGTCAATCCAACCCTGGCCGTGTCCACCACACCGCCAACGCCTAACGAGCAACCCGCTGAGTACAGCTGGTGGTGGGGTCCGTGGTACGAGCACCAAAACATGCGCGACGAACGCGCCGAAGCGTTCAGCACGCTGTTGTGGGATGGTGTCTACGAATACAGCTATATCGCCCGCGCCACCACCCCCGGCACCTTCGCCGTGCCCCCCGCCAAAGCGGAAGAGATGTACTCACCAGAAGTGTTCGGCCGCAGCGGGAGCAATTGGGTGATTGTGGAGTAGCAATTGAAATAAAATCTAATAGCATCATTTCTTGATAACAAAAAAGCGACTCATCATGAGTCGCTTTTGTTTTGGTTGGGCCAGTTAGAAACGGCCGTTTCTAATTGCATTTTATTGTGCCCCGTTTAATAATGAGCCCAAAAATATTGCTATAAGACCACATAACATTATTATTGCCATTAAACTTAACACTATTAGTATTATGTTAAAAAACTTTGCCTCTACTTGACGTTTCGCTTCAGGATCAACGCGAAGAATATTTTTGATGCCTGCAACTCTGCTAAGCACTTCTATTCCATCATAACCATCTGTTATCATCCCAATTGTGAAAAAGTCACCTGGATTGAATAGCATTGGCTTTACAATGAATGCCTTACGCTCATTTTCTATCCAGTTAATAGATTCTTCCCATTCAATTTTCATATCACTTGGAAAAGAATTTAAGGTAAAGAGGTAACTGGAAACATTTCCGTAATCGATAGTAATTGGAGCATGAAAGTCACTAGGGACTATGGGCATTCTTCCTGTGTTTTTAACTTTGACCACAATGGAAGTTGGATTATCTATAGTATGTTCACCTAGATTAACCGTTAATTTCACCGGAGATCCCATTATATTTTCAGTATTTACCAGCGACGTGACAGTAACAACTTCATAAGACAATTCTTTTTTCCAACTTGATGCAAACCAGCCCGTTCGATATTCGATAAGTAGCAGGATAAACCCTGTTATGATTGTAATGCTAGAACCTGTTATTAGGGTGATCCATGTTTCTGACATAAAAACTTTCCTTAATCCCTTATTTAGCAGATAACTGTCACATCAATTCAGATATCCAATTAGTGCCGGGACGTAGTTGAATTAGTGTTTGAAGTAAATCAGCTAATTTATCTCGACGCTTGGCAAACCCTATCAACTCTCGAATCGCTGCATCCTTTTTGGGTATCTTACCTATTGCTTGGTCGTAATCAAAACCTGATTCAAAACAGATTCCTTCTAACTCATCAAAACCAAATTTGTCGTCTACCATCTTAGACATTTTCAGTAGATCGATGGCCAACAGGGCTTCATTTGCGTCTATAGGGAAGTTTGTGTCTGTATTGCTAGATTTTCCTAAACGTCGTTCAGACTGAGAGGTCTCATCCGGGTCGAACTGAATCGCAATTTGCTCTAATGCACTTCTCAGAATAATAAGTTGTTCAGATAACGGACTTCGACCAAACTCATTCCACCATAGCTGGGGTGCACCTTTGCGTTTAGCAATGGTTTGATTAGAAGGCTGGAAATTTACAACATTTCCAGAGTTGGTCCCGAAAATACTTGTAAGAAATTCTCTTGTTGTATTCTCCCATAAAAGATAAGCTTCTGAGTCAAATAATTCCCCCCTATGGAGATCCTTGCCTACCTCTAATTGGAATTCTAGTAAATCTAAAGCTTCTCGAGGGGTTGGCTTTCTAAACATTAAAACAATCACTCCTGTTTGGTTCTGGGTGTGTTTCCGTTTCTCAGTTCATATTCCATTTCTGGGGCAATTTTTCCCCACTGCATTTTTGCCCAATACCCTGGTGGGGGCTTCCTGATACCAAATTTTTTACAGCGCTTTTCTACTGCCTTGTCTGAAACACAATACATTTTTGCCACACGAGTCGTTGGCATTTCCCAAACAAGATTTTCTAATTCTTCTGGAGTAATATCAAACCGGCAACTTGCTTTTCTAGCACACGTTTGTGAGCAATGCCTTCGCTTGTAAGCCTGTGAAGGCACGATAGCAAACGATTTTCCGCATTGCGCACAAATTAGTTCGATGGCCTCATCGCCCCTCTGAAAAATTAGCTGATAAAGCTCAGGTCGTGAAACAGCTTTCAGATTCTCAACTGAAATATCTTTTTGATTACGATTGATAAAATATACGCACTCATTTGGCTTTAGCCACCTACCCAGGTGAACTGAAAGCACATGACGATGTACCATGACCATTCCATTCTTTCGTGAAAGTGGATGATCAGGCAAATAAAAATAAAGGTATCCGTTGTCTTCATGGAGATTGAAATCATTTAGATCAATCTCAAAATATTGGGAATCATCTGTATATTGATCTGGCACATCAACACCTATCTTATTTACTAATGTTTAATCGATATTTTATGACCAACTCTCGGTTTTGACAATCGTTTTTTGCGCTGAATTTTTGTGGTTATCTCTATGCATAGATATTGCAAATTCCTGCCTATGGGTCATTTAAATCAATCGAGTAGGAGTATATTTCAGGCTTTGGGAAATTTTATTTTACGGGCTGTGAGCAGTTCACTTGCGGCCTCTCTGACGCGCGGTTCGGGGTCGGTGGTGGATATATCTTTAAGGAGATGCAGAATTATTTCGTCAATAACATCGAACGCCCACAGTTGTTTGATAGTCCAGGCGCGTTCATATCTATATAGGCTCGTTAGCCCATCAATTATTTTTTCCTTGTTGGATTTCTCCTCAATGGATGGCAACTCTTTTGCAGATTTTTCCCGCCAACGATTGTAATTTTGTGTTGTGGGTAACGCAGAATTGTGCTGTTGGTTTTGCAAAATGTCGTATCGATACCGTTGAAAGCGGAGCAAGTTGCGATAGGTATGATTTCCACGCACATCTTGCAGCACAAATCGATATTGGCGAAACGGCCGTTTCGCCCACGACGCATACTCCCCAAATTCAATGGTAACTGTTCGTCCTTCTACGCGAAGTAAATCAATTTGGTGAATAAAACTGTTCGCATTTAAGCGTGTTTTGAGGAAAGGAAGTATGTCTTGTTCAACTGCATACAAACAGTGAAATTTGACAAAAATCCTTGCGATCCCAAATGAACCTCTGTAGCGAAACACATAAATGCCAGTTTCGGTGAATATCACCTCAGCAAGAAACTGCCAGGAATTTGGAAACAATTGTAGATACTGCTTTTCCCGTGATTTGATGAATAAATCAGCGCGTCCTATCTTGTTTTTAGGGACAGAATCAAGCACATTATCCCTTGTCCACCGCAGGCGGTAGTGTTGGAAAATTATGCCCACAACTACTAAACCAAACCAGACCAAGACAAACATTATTTCTCGCCTTTTTCCACTCCGGTACAATCTGCTTCCCCCATTTTCATGGGCACTCAGTTAAGATTCTCTGATTGTTAATATTGAGTCTTTTTATAAGCCGCTCGGTTAGTAAAACCCAACGTCGAGTGGCGATGCTTTCTATTATAGAATGCTTCAATGTAAAAGAAAATGTCGGTTGTGTTTAAACGGCCGTTTCTAAAAAACGCACCTCTAGCTTTCCAACCACCTCCATTTTTTTCATCGTCGTCTACGAACTGCCAAACTAAACTAATGAATTTGCAAATTGATATTTTAAAGCAAAAAGACCGACTTTTACCGGTCTTTTTATACCTACAGGAGACGCAATCGAATGTTTTAGTCCTGAGCAGGTCATGTCCTATGCCAAAAGATGAATGGGGTCTGTTTATTGTGCCTGCCAAATTGTTGAAGCAGCTGAGGGGTAATTCTATTCTATCTCTACTCTTGACTTTTTCCGGGCGTGAGCTTCTGAGTATAGTTCGTCTAAGCAATCAGGACACATGCCATGACTGAACTGAGAGCCGGTTCATCCCCGCTGGGTGCGGGTCTTCTACGCGGGCTGTGGACGTGTCTCCAGACCGTGCTACTCTCCCTCTTTGGTCTCTGGCCGTTTCCTTCGTTGTTATGATTTTCATTTGACAGCAGCATATTGATTATTAGAGTTAGTAGATGAATGGAAACGGCCGTTTTCCACAATTCCTCTCTCCCCTTAAACGCGTTAACATGACAAAGTCGTCGCGGCCTGGAGGCCGAAGAAGCAGAGTTGCCTTCTTCCAATCCTTCGGTGTGGATGGCCGGAAACTGAGCGGCGAGAAACGCGAAATTTGACATCTATTGTTCCCATTCCCGGTCGGGTAGGGCAAAGGCATGCCTTTGCCCTACCCGACCGAATTTTGATTTAATAAATCATCCAATCCCTCATTCCATTCGTGGTCCTGCTGCCAATTTTTGGGATTGTCTTCGATATATTGGCGAATGGCGTTTAATTCCCGATCGTTGCGAATGATTCGGTCATGGAAACGGGGCTGCCAGATAGGTGGATAGTTGTCCGGTCGCATGCCGTTGATTTCTCGTGTCACGGCCGATTTGAATGACCCCACAATTGCCCCTAATGACCCGGATTTCACGCCCGTTTGAGGCAACACATCCCATCGGGGTAGGTCAAAGGCATGCCTTTGACCTACCCCGATGACGGGATCGTTGACCAAAATCCAGATAATGGTATGAACATGGTTCGGCATGCAGATAAATTTATCCAGCGCTACGTTTTTAAAATGGTCGGGAATGGCCCGCCACATATTCACGACCACCTGCCCCCAATCGCTGAGGCGCATACGGCCGTTTTCCACCCGACCAAACGAACACACCCGCTGATATGTACAAATCGTCACAAAATACGCCCCCGCATTCCGGTAATCCCAACCCCGCAGGCGGATTTGTTTGCGAATGCGAAACGGCCGTTTACCCCTCATCGTCATGAAATCACCTCCCACAATTCCCGCATCATACCGGTAGGGCAAAGGCATGCCTTTGCCCTACCGGTATGGGCGGGTCTGGCTAGAAACTGAGTGGCGAGAAACGCGAAATTGGACATGGTGGAATCCCTACATCTCGCCTCGATAAACACATGGTGTCCTTTTTGTGTGTGCTGTGGTTAATGCTCCAGGTGTTGTCAAACATTGTGGAGCATTTTTATGTCGATTTTGGCACTTAAAATTTTAGTAGAGTGAGGAAAGAGTGTCAAATGGAAAACACAGGTCGTGTGAGCGGAGAATTTGATGGAATTAGGTGTAAGCAGTGCAGGTCAACAGAAGTGCCCTCTCCCCTAAACACCCTCTCCCTCCGCAAAATAATCCAGCAGCAGCCGGTGGCGGAACGTGTACCCACCGCCTACTTTTTGTAACAAGGCGCTGTCAGCAGCGTAATCGAGTAATCGGGCCAATGGGATGGGCAAGCGCTGTTCGCCCCACAGCAGGAGTCGCAGGATTAGATGCTTGGCAACATCGTTGAAGCCATGCGCGGTTGCGGCGGCGAGGCCAATCATGAGGCCGGTATAAAACCCGGAGGTGAGGTTGACGGTAACGGCCGTTAACACCCCAATCGGAACCGCCACAAATACAAAAGCCAACGCGCCATTTTTCGCGGCAATGCGGATGCCCTCATTCGGACGATTTTGAATTTCGGGCCGTTTGCCGCTGACGCCGCCTAACAAAAAGAGCATCAGGCTGTTGTTCAGTAAATTGAGCTGCCAGGCAACAGCCGTTGGATCATTCAACCAGATGATGCCAGACCAGAGCAGCGATAAACAGGCACCCACCCCGACCCATATGCCTGCGTTACGCCACGACCACTGCAATGCACCCCGCGTTCGCACTTCTGTACGGAAACTGTTTCCATAGGTGACATACCCCAATGCCAGCGTGCTGCCCAACATCTCGATGCCGCCCAAAAACAGAGCCAACATCCACGCGTCGGTTTGGGCGATGAGGAGCGTGGTTAACACACCGACCGTTCCACCAACGATAAGTAAATGCAGGCCACCCCGCCACCGGTCGATTTTAGCGCCATCGCCGCGCTGCCGCCGCCTGTGGAAAAAGAGGCTGTCTAGAATTGCGATGATGGCACCAATGCCCAGGTTGAGGATGATGAGCGCAAACAGACTGTTCCAGGGAACGGCCGTTACGCCAAACAAACCCGCCAACCGAGTAAAAAAATGCACTTCGATGTGCGGCGGATTAATCCTGATGAGTTGGATAAAGCTCCACAAAATAGGTGAACCAAAAACGGCCGCCATTGTCGCTCGCGTTAGCAAAAGATAGAGCCATTGGGAACGGCTGGTTCGGCGGCTAATGCTTTTTTGAGCGGGAGCGTCGTGCGTCAGCCAGCTTGGCTGTAATTGTTCAATCAAAAAGATAGCTTGATTGTGCCGCTGCATCTGCTGTGCCAGCCATGTTAATTGTGTGGAAACTTCCGTGCGATCATATGTGCCGTTCCCTTTTGCTTCTTGCCGTTGGAACATGCGCTGCACGTATTGGTCAAACAGATTTTTGTGGGTGAGAGGCGCCGCTTCTGAGTGTGTAATCTCGCCGCTGTCAAAAGCAGTTCGCATCATGTTCAGGTTGAGGGGGGATTGGGCGATTTCCAGGAGTGTCTCATCGTTGAAGATGGTCTGAACAAGAGAGGAGGGCGCGTGTTGGCGAATTTGGGCGGTGGTTAACGGCCGTATCAACACCGCGCCATTCACTCGCAAACGTGCATCGTGCAGGCAAACGGCCGTTTCATACGCTTCTTGGCGGCAGCAAACAACCACATCAGCCAAACCGTGCTTTTGACGAAAGGTGTTAATAGCCGTAATGCAGTCAACCCGATCATTGGCAAGCATCTCGTCCAGACCATCCAGCAAAAACAACAATCGATCATCAGCCAACCAGCGGCGTCCCATGCGGCGCGGAATCTGGTATTTGGCGACCATCTCTTCAACGGCCCATTCACCAATCTCCACTTGCTTCCCCACCCATCCACTCAAATTGAGGATGACGGGCACAGGCTGGGTTTCATTATCACCAGCTATTGCCAGCAAGTAATTGGCTAATGCAACTAAACTAATTGTTTTACCAGCTCCAGGCGCACCCAAAATAAGCAGGGAGCGGTCTGCATTGCGGAAGGCGTGGTAGATGTTTGCTGCGTCGGGGATTTGCGCTGTGTCTAGCACATCGCTCCAGGGATGCTCAATAGCGTCATTTGTGAATCGCAGTTTGAGGTGAATGAATGTTTTCTCGTTGCGCAGGGGAGCGAGCAGGCTGTCTACCCAAAAACGGCGCACTTTTTCCATCAGCACGCGGCGACTGCGCTGGGCTGGCCTTTCGACATACAAAACGGTTGCTGAGCCTGTCGCAGTAACCGTTTCGCGCAGTTGGCACAATTGTTGGTAAAGCGCGGTCGTTTCCGGTTGTGGTGATACATCCAGTTCCTTTTCCAGCAGATCGGTTAAGGCTTGATATTGGTTGTGAACGGCCGTCCACTCCGCTGAATTCGCGTAAAGCTGCATTAATTGGCAATGGGCTGGCTCATGCAGGGGGTCTAAATTGAGCCAGCGATGGGCGTAGGTAACGGCCGTATCCCACTGCTGCTGTTTTTGATAATGTGCAACCAGTCGTTTCAATGCGGTTGCCAAATCGCGTCGCAATGTTTCTGCTTGAATAAACACCCATTCGTTAAAGCCCGCGCTGTCACGCAAGGTGAAGCCTTGTAAAAAATCGGCTTGATACAAGGCGATGCCTTTTTCGATGTCTGCCAAATCGGCATCCGGTAACAGACTGTCCGGCCCCAACGCAGGCGCCAACAAGCGGCGCACCGTCACCACATCTGCTTCCCACGCTAACTGAGGATTCATGCCAATCTGCCGGCGGTTAATGAGTAAAAAGCCATCACCCAACTCTTTTTTGAGGATAGAGAGTGTGTAGCGCAGTGCGCCACGCGCCCGCTTGCTGTCCGATTCCGGCCACAGCAGCGCGGCTAGTTCGGCACGGTCATGCAGCATTCCAGACGTGGCCAGATAAGCCAGCAGGGCGATTGCCTTAACAGAACCAAATTGGGGGGAACGGCCGTTTACCGCAACATCAGGCGATCCCAGCAATGTAATCTTCAATCTTTTGGACATGGAAACAAAAAGGCGTTCTTTTAGACAGGGCAATAAAAAAATGTTGAGCAGTCAATTAACGGTCCTAATTGTAACAAACAAAGCGAAATCAGGTCAAAAAACGACTGCTAACGATTTCATAACGCTCCGTTTGTATTCTCTAGCTACCCCGTTTCCACTAATTATCCGAACCAAAGGAGGTTCATTATGTACGCAAGAGTTGTAACCATCTACGTGAAACCCGGCTCGATGGATGAAGGAATCAATATCTATGAAAGCTCCATCGTACCGGCCATGAAAAAACAGTTGGGATTCAAAGGAACGACATTGCTGGCGAATAAAGATACGAACACGGCTCTTTCCATTTCCTTATGGGAAACAGAGGCCGACATGCAGGCAGGAGAAGCCAGTGGTTATCTTCAGACGCAGTTCGCCAAAGCTGCCCAGCTCTTCACCGCGCCGCCAGCGAATGCCCATTATGAAGTAGCCGTACAAGTGTAAGGAGTTTATCAAATGACAACTATCGAACGATCCATTTTTATCGAGGCTGCACCGGAAGCGGTAACGGCCGTTACTGAAGATGCCAACCGGTTTCCAACATGGTTTACCGGTGTTGAGAAAGTAGAATCAGTGGGCGATTGGCCAACTGTGGGCAGCGTGGTGCATATGCACATGAAATCGCCTGGGCTGGCCTTCAAATTAACCTTTACATCGCTTGAACATGTCGCTGGCGAAAAATCGGTTGCCAAGATGGAGGGGTTGAGCAATGGGACGAATTCATGGCTTTACAAGTTGGAGGATGGCGGAACGGCCGTTTCCTACAAACTGGAATACAACTTATCTGATGGAGCCAAGGGGCAGGCCATGGACAAGCTGGTCGCGGAACGCGCCAATGAAATAAGCATTGAGCAAAGCCTGAATAATTTAAAAGCGCTCGTGGAAGGGAAATAAGGAGTGCCGACATTACGGGGACGATTGATGTGGTGCCGTTTGCATATAACGGCCGTATCAACGGCATCATTTCCCGCCCAATTCTGAATGAAAGCAGAAATTTCACCCTAACTCGTAAGGAGGATAAGAATGACCCGCATTCTGGTAACTGGTGCCAATGGGCACATCGGCACCAATATTATTCGCAGCTTATTAAAACGAAACTATGACGTTGTCCCGTTCGTTCGCAAAACGTCTGATTTAAGGGGATTATCACCGCTAGGCCTAACCTACGCCTATGGGGATGTGATGGACGAAAACTCATTGATTGCCGCTGCTGAAGGGTGTGATGTCATTATTCATACAGCGGCTGTCTACAAATATTGGGCCAAAGACCCCGATGAGATTATGCAGCCGGCACTCATCGGAACCCGAAACATCTTCAATGCGGCCAAAGCGGTAGGTACAAAACGGATTGTCTACACAAGCTCAGTCTGGGCAATGGGAACGAGTGGTGATCCAGACGTACCCCTGACCACAAAAGATTGGAACGACCATTCAGAAAATCCATATGCGCTTGCCAAAACGAAATCGGAACGGGCAGCCTGGCAATTGGCAGAAACAAACGACATCCCCATGATAGCTATTTGCCCCAACGGTGTGTTTGGCCCTTACGATTATCGTCCCACAGCCACCCAGGAAACGCTGCGTGATTTGGTCAATGGTCTCTTGTTCACGTTTGATTCCGGAGTGGGGTATGCAGATGTGCGCGACGTAGCCGAGATTCATGCCATTGCCGTTACTCAGGGTGAGCCAGGCCAACGGTATGGCGTTTCTGGAGAAAACTTACTTCTGCGCGAACTAGGGGCGTTGATTGGCAAACTGACGGGTTTTACACCCATGCACATAGGGTTGGGACGCACCACCTTTGCCATGATCGCCCGGCTGACTGAGTTTGCCGCTAAAGTGACCCGTTCCAAGCCATTGATTACAAGTGCGCTGATTCACGACTTGAACAAGCGGTATCTGTTTATGGATTGTGAGGAGACTTGGCGTACATTCGATTATCGGCCCATAAGCAGCGAGAAAATGGTAAGCGATGCGATTCGCTGGCTACACCATATTGGCGAAGTTAAACCAAAAAGAGCGAGGCAGCTTGTTGAGGGCTATGCTCCAGATATGGAGTGGGACTTTGCATAACACAAAAGTAAGTTTGGGATGCGCTTGGTGCTATCACTATGATTGTTGATGGTACGGGAAAATGTGGCAAAAGGCGGGTTCATTTTTGCCATTAGGTTCTGTTGACATTGGTAAGTTTCACCGCAGAGAACGCTGAGTTCGCAGAGATTTCGAGAAAAATCCGTTATCTCTCTGTGTTCTCTGCGTCCTCTGCGGTAAAAACTCGGTCGAACCTTGATGTGATTCTCACCAACGTATGATCTTTCAAGGCATTAAAGATACAATTTCAAATAACGATCCAAAAAAGGAGTGTCTTATGCCACAAAATAATCCCATTAGCAGCCAAGAAATCATAGAAAAAGCGACGGCTCTTCAACCACAAATTAGTCAGTGGCGGCGTACCATCCATCAAAATCCCGAACTCAGCTTTACAGAAGTGAAAACTGCCCGACTCGTGAACTCTGTTTTGCACGAATTGGGAATTGAAACAGAAACGGGTGTTGCGAAAACCGGTGTGGTTGGGCATATCGAGGGAGATGGACCAACGGTTGGCTTGCGAGCAGACATGGACGCCCTCCCCATTCAAGAAGAAAACGAAACGGATTTCGACAGCCAGCACCCCGGTATCATGCACGCTTGTGGTCATGATGCCCATACGGCTATCCTGATGGGAGCAGCAACCCTTTTGAAAAGCTTCGCCAATGAGGGCCGATTACCGGGCAATGTGCGCCTGCTCTTTCAACCCAGTGAAGAAAATCGGGATGAAGCGGGCAAATCTGGGGGCAAGCTCATGGTAGAGGAAGGCGCCATCAATGGGCTTGATGCCATATTTGGTTTACATGTTGACCCCAGTCTGGAAACAGGCACTGTCGGCACCCGCCCTGGACCCATGATGGCGGCTGGGGATGGGGTTGAAATCGTTGTGCGCGGCACTGGTGGGCATGGCGCACGCCCTCACATAGCCAATGACCCACTTGTGTTATCTGCTCATTTGCTTTTGGTGATACAGGATATTGTCAGCAGACGCTTAGACCCATTGGAATCGGGGGTGATTTCGCTGACAACCATTCATGGCGGCACAGCCTCTAATGTTATTCCCGACACGGTGGAAATGACCGGATCGATTCGCAGTTTGACCCTTGAATCGCGCCAATTGCTGCATGATGAAGTTCGGCGTGCTTGCAAAATTGTTGAAGTACTTGGCGGTCAAGTCGATTTGAACATTATCGATGGTTACCCCCCCACGATTAACGATCTCGATGCTACAAATGCAGCGCTCAAAGCCGTGCAAAATATAATTGGGCATGACAAATTTTTTGAGCTAAGCCCCACAATGGCGAGCGAAGATTTTAGCTTTATGCTGCAACAGGCACCGGGCTGTTTCCTGCGTCTCGGTGTGAAAAATCCAGCCTGGGATCGTGTGTATCCGGTGCATACTTCTACGTTTAGAATTGATGAAGACGCATTGCGAATTGGCGTCGCTTCGCTAGTAGCGACAACCATTGAATGGATGCAGACAAAGCAATAAAAGAGGACTTTGGGTCTTCAAAAATTAAAGGGGAGTGGAGGCTTTAGCCGGTTCTCACAAGACCGTTCCGGCTAAAGCCTCCACTCCAAGCCCCACGAAATCCTGAAGAGCGAGGGTTTTGAGGCCAAAATGCAAAAAGACCGGCAATTACCGGTCTTTTGTGCCCCATCGGGAACTCGAATCCCGGTTTTGGCCTTGAGAGGGCCACGTCCTAGGCCACTAGACGAATGGGGCCTGCCCATTCAAAGAATGGGCTTGGGGGATTCTAACAAACGGCCGTTTCCCTGTCAACCACAATCTCGGATGATTCGTGCAAGGCAGACCGCACACGATCTTCACGTACCAACGAGTTTCGCAGTCTGCCTGACACGACGGGTAAATACTCATTACGGCATCAACACATCAATCTTCTCTTTAATCGCTTCAATTACAATCGGATCATCATTCCATGCGCCTAGATTGATGATCTCGACATCGTTGGGAACATCAGCTTCATACACCAATGTAGGAATGTCATATTGGCTGTGAATAGAGTCGGCGCTAATGGCAGCCGAGAAGAAGAGAACCTTTTCAACACCATCTGCCACAAATGCTTCGACGCGTGGAGCGGGTTTGGGTTCTTTAAATGACATCCAAGCCAAGTCCATATGCTCAGGCTTGTAGCCGTCTGCGGCCAATAATTCTAAAACCTCTTCTCGAAAGCCAATTTCCTGTGAAGTTTCGGTCGGCCATTCAACATCCCATTCATCTGGTTGGCCGTGGCCAACAAGCAAAACACCAACATTTGCTTTGTCTGTATCGCCAATATTTTCGTTAGCGCGTGAGACAAACATGCTGCGCAATGTTTCGGAATCCCACATTGGACCTGTAAATTCTAACGTTGCGCCATATTCCTCGACGTTAACGGCTGCAATCAAGTGCTCACCTTCGGCTGTGTGGTTAGATATGGTGAGAAACACTTCGCTGACGATGATGTGGCTGGCTCCGTCGTTGAGTGCTTGAATAACGGCCGTATCAGGACGCGGGTTATCATCCAGGAAACAAAGATAGAATTTAGTGGTGGTATCCCCTTCCAGCCGATAAGCATTTTCTAAACTTTGCAACATTTGCATGTGCATCTGTCGATGATGGCTGGTGCCAACCTGTAAATATTTAGCACGCAGCTGCTGCACAAATATCGGTCTGGCTATGAGTGGAATAAAAGAAATGCCTTGTTCGTCAAACTCGTTAAACTGGTTAATCCAGCCAATAGGGTCGTAGGTTTCCGGCTCGCCGTGAGTGAAGTAGATAACGGCCGTATGCCCATCCCCTGGCTCCCCTTTCATTCTCACCAGTTCCGGCACAGGTCGCTCATCTTCACGCGCTAAAAATGCTCTGGTTTGCAAAAGATAAGCGCCGAGAAATGCAACAAAAAAGATGATAACAACAATGGGCAAAAGCCGTCGCGTGGCAAAGCTGCGACCAATCAAAATGACCAACACAAACGCAGTCACGCAGCTTAACAATAGATATGTGCTCATTTTTAGGGGATGCACAGTAAGAAACTGGACCAACAAAATACCCAACCCGAATGATAAAATAACTAACAATAACCATTTCAAGTGCTTCATTTCTAATCCCTCCTACATAGAAAAAACTTCCAATTGTTTGCCTGAAAGTTCCACAATATTGAAATCAAAGGGCTACAAGTTATTATTCTTTTTTACGAGACTTCCCTGGTAAGGGTATCGCAAGACACAGTCATTAAGAATTTATTATTTAATATCATAGGGGAAATATGAAGAGAGGTAAAGTGTCAAGACTCAACCTGTTATTGTGACAGTTGTATTAAACTAGATCAAAATTATCACAAGCAGGGATCGTTACACGAAATGTTGTGCCAACTTCATCTCCTGGAACAATTACAACCTCACCTTCATGAAGTTCAACAACTTCCTTCACCACATAAAGACCCAAACCAATGCCAGCAATATTTGATTGTAATACTAAATCTCCACGGAAAAATTGGTCAAATATATTCGGCAAGTCCTCATTACTGATGCCAATGCCTGTATCACTTACCTCTAACACAACATTGTTCGTAGAATAATCATGGTAGACAGCAATCTCAATTTCACCCTCATTAGTGTATAAAAAAGCATTCTTTAATAAATTATCAACCATATAGGCAAGTTGGGGAACATTGCCTTGAATTAAACAGTTGTTATCATAAATGTTTGTCTGCAATTGAAGACCCGTTGAGGTTAACAATGACCGCTGTAAATTAATCTGGTTTTGTACAACTTCTGCGAGATTGACAGGTCCATACTGGGCATTTGCTTTCATCATTTCGAGTTGTGATACTTCAACAACATTTTCCACCAAGGTTCGCAAACGATTTGTTTGATTATGAATTACCTGAAGGTATTTCTCATGTCTTTCTGGATCACTTCGTGAAAGCAAATCCAGATAAAGTACAATATTTGAGATTGGTGTACGAAATTCGTGGGAGATATTATCAATTAATCGTGTCTTAAATTCATCAAGCACTCGCAGCCGTGTGTTTGCGGTTTGCAGTGCTTCAGTCCGTTCAATAACCCTTTTTTCCAAATCAATATTAATTTCCTGCAACAATTGTTCAGCTTCAACACGAGCGCTAATATCTCTTAAAACAACAACAAGTCCCAATGCTTTTTGCTGCCAATCTTGCAAGGGTGAGACGTTCATATCAAAATAGCGAATCATATTTTTGAATTGAACGGCCAACACATTTTGAGTTTGATGTTTAAATTTGTTATCTGTTTTTAGAATCAGATCGCCTGAAATTACATGTTGGGAAAGCTCTGCAGAAATATAGGGTGAATCCCCGAATGCTTCTTCGGAAACAATTAAATTGATTTTGCGACCAACCACATTTCCTGCAAGATATTCGGACAGTTTGCTTGCGGCTGAATTGAGATCAATGATACGATATTGGTTATCAATAACAATCACACTATCTCTCATCACATCAACAACAAGTGAACGAGCAATTGGAATGACTTCACCTATTTGCAGCCTCAACAATCCCCAGGTAAAGGGAACTGATAATATGACAAACATAACTTGGGTGACATTGATTGGAGCAGCAAATTTATATCCAAATAATTCGAATAGATTTGCTAGATAGGGAAGCAAAATGGTCAAGAGTATCAAAATTGCTTGTTTACGATATAGGTTGTGGGGGCGAATAATGATGCCTGACAGCAAAACACACATGAATAAGACTGCCAGCAAAATGTAGTTGACATAGATGTTATAAGCCAGACCATGCGGATGGGTTAACCAAAGGGTGCCTTTGATTGTAACTAATTCGTGATATGGCCAAAAGAGACCATGCCATTCATTCACGAGTGCCAGCATTACACAAATACCGGGCACTAAATTGAAAAGAATTATGTTACGGCGGGTGAGCCATTTGTCTAAACCACTGGCTTGAATTGTGAGCACCATCAAGGCATTAACTAAAACAGTCCCCCAAACATATTGGATTTTATTCGCCAGAATTTTTGCATTTATGTCAATAAATGCGATTTCTAACATATAGGAAAATACCCACCCAGCACCGGCGAGAAGCAGCAGCATCGATATTTTTACACTTGAGCCGCCCATGCGACGCCAAATGTAAATTGTCATCCCTAATGAGGCTACAGCAGCCAAGAAAAATGGGATCGTGTAAGGCGTATTCTGAAACATGTAACTTCTGTGTAAAAGACTCCCGTTCTCAAGTTTGAATCAAATAAGATCCAATAATTTCACAAAAAGAGGATTTTAATTGAAGAGTAGCATAAATGATTTGATGAGGGTAGGTAAATAAAAAGATGACTATATTTTTGGAGTTGAGAATAGTGAGGAGGGAAACGGCCGTTTCCCTCCTCACCATAATGCAGTAAAGCTACGATTCGGTTCCAGGGAATTTATGGCTGCACGTCTATTGTGCCAACGATGGCTTCACCAAATTGAACGTTGACATTATTTCCTGCGGCTGGTATTCGCTCAAATGTTTCGCTGTGGTAAAAACCGACACCGATCAGATAACGGCCGTTTTCCACCCCATCCTCCGCTAACAACAACACATGTTCATCAAAAACCAGCTCATCTGCTCTCCATTGCGAGACAGGTTCTGTGCCATTACACGGAATCCCATCATGTTGGGCAACCAGCGGATTGTCTGCATCATCTGGGTGCAGCAGGTGTACAAATGCCGTCAATGGTTGAGATACCGGAGCTGTTGATTGCCAGATCAACGTGACAGCAAGTGGCTGCCCGCGAACGGCCGTTTCCCCCACATCGACCCCACGCAGCAAAATATCACCAAATTGAATTGGCTCCACTAGCTCACCCGCAATCGTAACATCTGCACCAGATGGTACATGCACATTAAAAAAGTACGGTTCTTGATTGGCAAAAAACGGGTTGGTTGTCACCTGTTCTGAATCATACAAAGTTTCAAGCAGCGGCAGCGACCGGTGTTCATGCCCATTAATGCTCAGAAAATGAAGCGGCTGCTCGTTTTTTGCAGGCACAACTAAACAATGCTGTCCATCAAACGTGCGCGGCGTAGGCGTACGCGATTGAATGGCATATTGGACGGTTGGCTCTTGCCACACAGGAATAGAAACATAAACGGCCGTTTCCGCCTCTGCCGCCAAAATCGTCTCTGCTGCTTCCCATTTGCCCCCATCCATGATTCCCGACAAATTGGGTGTCGCTGCCCATCGCACAAAATAATCATACGCCGTTGTCCAACTGCTAAACATCAGCAACCCAATAACAGCAGCTAACAACACAATCTGCGCCCACCGAGCCAACCGCCCCGCTTGCTGGACACACCAATACCCGCCCAACGCAACCAACACGGCTGCGGCAGGAATCGCCGGTAAAATGCGATAAAACACCGGGGCTGGCGACGAAAACATGCCTGCCGGGAGAAAAGCAAACAGCCATAGCACCCACACTAAATAAGACGGCCGTTTCCAAAACCAAAGCACTACCCCCACACCAACAACTAGCAAGACAGCCAGTGCC
>QQUD01000336.1 GCA_008501785.1 Chloroflexota bacterium | reverse complement strand
TGGATGGTGACATCGTCAATTTGCCAGAAGTGTCGCGGCTTTGTAAGCAGTATGGTGCTTACCTGATGCTTGATGAAGCCCACTCGCTCGGTGTTTTGGGCGAAACTGGGCATGGTATCGAAGAATACTTTGACATGCCATCGGATACCGTAGACATTAAAATGGGTACCCTTAGCAAAACAATTCCTAGTGCAGGTGGCTACGTTGCTGGCAGTCACGAACTCATTCAATTTTTGAAACATGAGGCGAGAGGGTTTATCTTTTCTGCGGCCGTACCGCCAGCTTCTGCGGCTGCGGCAAAAGCTGCGTTTGACGTGATTGAGGAAGAACCCTGGCGCGTGAAAAAGATTCAGGATAACTACAATCATTTTGCCGGGCGTTTGCGAGATGCAGGGTTTAACTTACTTTATTCTGAAACAGCTATTGTGCCAGTAATTTGTGGTTCCACAGAACGCGGGGTGTCGTTAGCTAAATATTGTCAGGATCGCAATATTTTTGTGCAAGCAGTTGTGTCACCAGTCGTTCCGGAAGGATTGGAGCGTCTGCGTGCCTGTGTTTCTGCCGCGCACACGATGGAAGATATTGATTATTGTACCGATGTGATTATCGAAGGTGGCAAAGCCCTTGGCATTATTTAATGGCCAAATCCTCCCGGAAGTGTTGCACCTCCGGGAGGATGGCGTTCTAGCTATTTCTTCAAAATAACCGGCAAGAATAGATATTCATCAAAATACGGTTGGTGAATGTCGATGTTGGTTGGTTCAGTCAGATGACAAACCGTGCAAACTTCGAGTGTGTCATTGTACCCCTGTAAATCAATGAATTTAATAGCATCGTTGGCTTCGCGGCTGGGTGCAATGGCGTGGGGACTGTCGTGGCAGGCTGCACAGTACAAATTGCCGTGCCCTTTGGACAGCCGGTACAGTGGCTGGTCTTGCTTGTAGCCTGATCCATGACAGGCGGCATTGTCGCAGCGCGGTTCATTGAGCCAGGGGGATGGATTGTTTGAGACGGGTTCCATGCCGCCATGACAATCAATGCAATCCATCCCATGCTTTTCAGACATGACATCGCGCAAACATTCTGTGTTGGGACCTGGATGGCATTGATAGCAGCCTTCTTGCGTATCAGGTACTTCACCATCATGTGTGTCGTGCATTGCATTGGAGAGGCTGGGGATGTCATCAAGTCCCGGCTTGCCGAGTGCATTTGATTCATGACATTCAGCACATAGCACTGGCCGACGGTCCATCAGTGCGCCTGTGTGACCTGCCGGGTATTCATCCATATTTTCCATATCGTGCAGGGTCAGGATGTTGGTTTCGACACGGCCAGTCGAAATATCTTCTACGCCACCGTCAGAGTGGCAGTTGTCGCAGTTCATTCGGTGGAGACGGGAGCAACGGCTGTTGTCTGTGCCAAAACGACATGTGTGTTTTGATCTGTCACGGTAATCTCAGCCAACTGGTAAGGGTAGGGATTGACTAAATCGCTGTCTCTTAATTCGGTGAGTGGGATGCCTTCAGCTACAAAGTGATCGTTGTGGAAATCCATTTCACCAGACATGCCTTTACCTGCCAACCCTACATTGTCGGCTAAATCAACACCGAACAATTGCACATCATAGTCCCAGAAATTTGATTTTCCAACAGAAAAGGTGTTGTCTGGAAATGCATAGGTGACGGTGATGCCGCTGGTGATGAGCTGTGGCGGGTCACCGACTTTGATGACTTGTGCCCACAAGGTGTTGTACGGGGGTAAAACGGCCAGGTCTTGAAAATCTTGATTGTAACAGTGCATGCCTAAATCATTCCAGGCGACGACGATATATTCGTGGGATGGGGTGGTATTGGCTTGTGCCACTTGCTGCTTTGGGGTGAATGGGTTGGTTGTGAGGATAACGGCCGTTACAACAATACAAATAAATAAACAAAAGGCAATCCATTTTACTCGTTGCCAAATCATATGTCCTCCTGTGATTGCTGTTAGCTAAACAGCTTTCAGCTGTCTGCAGTCAGCTATCAGCTTAATTTTGCGTGAAGGCAGCTTATTCCATTAATAAGTGATTGTTTGGTGAAAAAAGTAACGATTCAATGTGTGGATAGGGACAATTATATGGGGGATTATCTAAAACGAGTGGTTATAAAAGAGAGAGTTGAATATTAATTATGGGCGATGTGTTGGGAATGAAACCGCACATCGCCCATTTTATATATGGAGCTATTTGTGATCCAGCGCCATCATACTAACCACCGCCGTTGCCACCGCCATTGCCACCGCCGCTGCCACCACCATTGCCATCACTGGTTCCGCCGCTGGTTCCGCCGCTGGTTCCATCATCGTTGCCAGAGGTTTGACCGTTATCATTGCTAGAACCAGAGGCTTCATTATTTGAGCCACCCTGGTCTGATGAATCATTGGTGTCGCCGCCACTGTTGCCGTTGTTGCCGTTATTGCCATTGTTACCGTTGTTACCGTTGTTGCCGTTGTTACCGTTGTTGCCGTTGTTACCGTTGTTACCGTTTGCATCATCACAGCATGGCGCACAGCCGTCAGGATTGTCACAAGTGCCATCACCAGGGCCGTTATGACCGGTATTGTCCTCGTCTTGTCCATGTTGGTTGGCATCACCGACGGGTTCGCAGCCGTCAGGGTTATCACAAGTGCCATCACCAGGGCCGTTATGACCGGTATTGTCCTCGTCTTGTCCATGTTGGTTGGCATCACCGACGGGTTCGCAGCCGTCAGGGTTATCACAAGTGCCATCACCAGGACCGTTGTGACCGGCATCGTCATCGTCTTGACCATGTTGATTGGCATCACCGACGGGTTCGCAGACATCAGAGTTGACACAAACCCCAACCCCAGGGCCATGACGGCCAGGGTCGCCATCACTGCGACCGTGCCGATTGGCATCACCAACGGGTTCGCAGCCGTCAGGGTTATCACAAGTGCCATCACCAGGACCGTTGTGACCGGCATCGTCATCGTCTTGACCATGTTGATTGGCATCACCGACGGGTTCGCAGCCGTCAGGGTTATCACAAGTACCATCACCAGGACCCTGTGGACCATCGTTGTTGCAATCGTTGTTTGGACTGGGATAGCCATTTGGTACGCAATCACCTGGGTTGCCGTCACCAAATTGCCAACGGAATAGTTGTGGCTCTTGTAATCCGATTTCGATGTTATCGCCAGCTTGGTTCATGATGGAATAGGCAATCTGAAGTACTGCTTGCCCATTTGCACTCGCTTTGGATTCGGTTTGCTGGAGGCGTTGGGTCTGGGTGTTTAGCATGGTTTGGGCCTGGGTTAAAACGGCCGTCATGGCTTCATCTGGCATCTGAGCAGCCAGTTTGAATGCTTCCTGGAAATGTGTTTGCATTCTATTGAAGAAGGCGTCGTCTGGCATATTTCCAGCAGCTGCCATTTGTTCTGCTTCTTCCATGCGTGTTTCGGCTAATACAAGCTGTAAGTTTGCTTCTTCTGTTTGATTATTGGTTAAGCGTAATTGGGCATCTTCGATGGCTATTTTGACAGGGTATAAATTTGAATCTGGCAGGCTATCGGCAGCCATTGCGGCCGTACCTCCAGCTCCACCAAATAATAAGGCGAGCGTTACGATTGCTTTGGTTAGTAAACTGCTCATACGTCTAGATTCCTTTTGGTTTGTATTTTTGATAAATGGCAGAGGGTTGTGGTGAACGACCCAATTTTTGGCTTGCTGCCAGGGTGTGAGTGGTTGTGGCAACTGTGCAAGCTGCTCCATGAAAACGCTGCGATCTGTTTTGATAGAAGCTGCTGGGAGTGGTTCAACTGGTTGCAATGTTTGTAAGGTGGTGATGGTTTGGAGTAACGGCCGTATTCCCTCACCATCTCCATCAAACTGTTTAACAACCTGATTAATGTCCTCATCCTGCAACTGTTCAATCGCTTCGTCTAATTTGTCCCAAAACAGAGTGTTCATAATGTTGCTGCCTCCCTGGAAGGTGTTAAATGGCGCTGTAAGGCGTTGAGTGCTCGGTGTTGTAATGATTTAACCGCACCGACCGGCTTCTTCATGATTTCGGCCACTTCGCCATTAGAAAATCCTTCCAAAAATTTGAGCGTAATCACCTGCTGCTGTTCTGGTGTCAACGCATGAATTGCTTTGCGCAATGTCTGCTCCAACAAATGCTGATCAACGACCCATTCAAGTTCACTATCTGCACCGGGTATGGTGTCGATTAATTCCAGGTGGTTGCGATGTTGTTGACGTCGGTAAAAGTCAATCACGATATTGTGGGCTGTGCGATACAGCCAAGCCTGTAATTGATTTTCCGGGCCATTGCCTTTTTTAATTGCCTGCAAAAAGCGACGAAACACCTCCGCAGTCAAATCACGACTCATCTCAACCTCTCCCACCTGTCGGTAAATGTACCGATATATTTTGGGATGGAAGGAGTCGTAGATGGCTGTGATTGCAGATTTATCGAATGCGCGTGCACGCTGTAACTGTCGATCCGCGATTTCGTTCACCATGTTCCTCAATCTATTAATTAAGACGTATAAGCTGGATGGCAGATACGGTTCCTAGAGAAATTGCCGTATTTTAATAGTTTATGGGGGAGTTATGAAGGAGGTGTGAAGAGAAAGAGATAGACAGAGAGAGAGGGGTTTTGCTCTCTGTCTATCTCTCTGTTTCATTTTTAGTGATAAGAAGGAAGCCAATCTCCGTGGGCGGTGATTAGTTCATCGACAAGGTGCCAGATTTGGTCCAGGTCTAATTCGGCGGCTGTGTGTGGGTCCATCATGGCGGCATGATAAATATGCTCTCGTTTTTTGGTGAGCGCTGCTTCCACGGTTAAGCGCTGTACGTTGATGTTTGTTTGCATTAATGCAGTTAGATGAGGTGGTAATGAACCGACGGCGGTTGGCTGAATGCCGTTTTTGTCAACGAGACAAGGCACTTCAACACAACAATCATGTGGCAGATTTTCGATCAAACCATCGTCATTCATCACGTTTCCATAGACGACACGTGGTTGCCCCGTTTCCATACTGTGAATGATTAGTGAGCCATATTCTTTGCTCAGTTTATGATCAATAACTGTCTGGGGGTCTTCTAAACTTGCTTTCAATTCGCCCCATTTCTTAATTTGACTTTCGCAGCGCAGAATGTATTCGTCTATTGGGATTTCGAAGCGGTCAATCAGGTCTGGTCGATTTCGCTTGATAAACCAGGGAACATATTCTGAAAACTGTTCACTGGATTCGGTGACAAAATAGCCCAGCCGTTTCAGCAT